>CAZVWF010000001.1:0-113010 GCA_964630795.1 uncultured Woeseia sp.
GTCAGCTCGGCGAATGCGGCAGCAACTTCGGGATAACCAGATACGGCTGCGGACATTTCCGCGCGCAGCGCTTCAAGTTTGCGCTCAATCGTTGACCCTGAGGTCGTGGCGCTGCCCGGATTGCCCGTTGACGACTGGCGGTACATTTCTTCGCCTAGCTCATCCTCGTAATCCCAGAGAAACTCCGCCTGGCATCTGCGCTCTCGTTTTCGGCTCCCGAGCACGGGTGCCGTCTTGCAGTCTATGTCGTAATCGTCGTCCGAGTTCACGGCATTAAACGCTTCGTAAAAGCTTTCTTCGGCATCCCGATACTCGCGGCGCAGCTGGCGTGCAGACTTGGCTCTCCAGCTTGTGTCTTCTTCGACCTCAGCCGCCACCTCTGAATTGGTTGCCTCCTGTGCCGCGACGGGCGCCCACGCTGCAGCCGCAATCAGGAATCCAATCGCAATAATGCCGCCATGTCGTGTACGTAATGTCATAGGCCCAACTCCCCTTCTGCTGTCCCACAAGCATATACCAACCAGGTTCAACCGGAATTGGGAATTACCGCTGCCATGGCACCGGCTGCGACCTTATGCGGATACGCGAAACTGTCGTTTCTTGAGGTGGATCAGCAGAAGCGAGACGGCCGCTGGTGTTACGCCTTCCAGTCGCGACGCATGACCAAGTGTCTGCGGGCGCGCGGCTTCCAGTCTTTGCCGGGCTTCTGTGGACAGGCCGGTAACGGCGCCATAGTCGATGTCATCAGGCAGTGCGAGCTTTTCCTGCTTCGCGTGTTTCGCAATCTCGCGTTGCTGTCGTTCGATATATCCCGAATAACGCGCCTTCACATCGAGCTGCAGCTCGACCTCGGCAATCTGTTCATCGCATAGATCCTGCTCCCAGTCACCACGACCGACGGCAGACAGGCTCACCACCTCCTGGTAACCGAGCTCGGGTCGCTTGAGCAATTCGGCAGCGCGCGTTTCGCGCCGCAGGCTACCGCCAAGGACATCGCGGTCCGTTTCCGACTGTGTGTCAGGGCGGACCAGGGTGCCTTCGAGTCTTTCCTGTTCGGCGTCGATCGCCGACCATTTCTGCTCATACTGACGCCAGCGCTCGTCGTCGACGAGGCCGAGTTTGCGGCCAACCGGTGTCATGCGTGCATCGGCATTGTCTTCCCGCAATAGCAATCGATACTCGGCACGGCTCGTGAACATGCGGTACGGCTCACTCACGCCGCGCGTAATAAGATCATCGACGAGCACGCCCAGGTAGGCTTCTTCGCGAGTCGGGTACCAGGGCTCCTTGTCGGACGCCCGCCTTGCGGCATTCAGGCCGGCGAGCAAACCCTGCGCACCGGCCTCTTCATAGCCGGTGGTTCCATTGATCTGTCCCGCGAAATACAGCCCGTCGATGAACCGCGTTTCCAGTGTTGGCTTCAGGTCGCGCGGATCGAAGTAATCGTACTCGATCGCGTAGCCCGGCTGCGTAATGCGTGCGCGCTCGAAACCCCGAATTGAGCGCACGAATCGCTCCTGCGTTTCCGCGGACAAGCTCGTCGAAATTCCATTAGGATAAATCACGTCCGTCGTCAGCCCTTCGGGCTCGACGAAAACCTGGTGAGAGCTCCGGTCGGCGAAGCGAACGACCTTGTCTTCAATCGACGGGCAATACCGGGGACCGACGCCTTCGATCATTCCGGTGAACATCGGTGACTCGTCGAGCGACGCGCGAATGATGTCGTGCGTTGCTTCTGTCGTACCGGTGATGTGGCAACTCACCTGCTGCGGATGCTCGCTACGACGCCCCATGAACGAAAAAACGGGCACGGGTTCGTCGCCTGGCTGCTCCGTCATCGCCGCGTAATCGAGCGTCGTACCGTCCAGGCGTGGCGGGGTTCCTGTTTTCAGTCGTGCTACCCGGAAGGGCAGTTCCCGGAGCCGTTCGGCCAATCGAATCGAGGCGGGATCGCCTTCACGGCCGCCACTCTTTTCGGTTTTCCCCGCCAGGATTCGCCCGCCGAGAAACGTCCCGACGGTAAGCACCACACCGGGCGCCATGAACTTGCGGCCTTCATCAGTGACCGCGCCTAGCGCACGATCGCCCTGGACGATGAGGTTGTCGACGGACTGCTCAACAATGTCGAGTCCTGGCTGGCGTTCGAGCAGAGCGCGAATAGCGGTTCGGTACAAGACCCTGTCTGCCTGGGCGCGGGTCGCCCGAACCGCCGGGCCTTTGCTGGCATTCAGCGTCCGAAACTGGATGCCGGCACAATCGATCGCGCGCGCCATCGCGCCCCCCAATGCGTCGATTTCCCGGGTCAGGTGGCCCTTGCCAATGCCCCCGATGGCCGGGTTACAGCTCATCTGGCCAAGGGTCGCAACGCTTTGCGTGATCAATAACGTTCGCGCACCGGCACGCGCGGCAGCAAGGCTTGCTTCCGTGCCAGCGTGGCCGCCGCCAATGACGATCACGTCAAATGTTGTTTTCGAAGGCATTGCTCAAAAATTGACCAGCGTGGGCGAGGGTGCGCCATTCTAATGGCGCCGACACCCCGGCGCCATAATCCTTTACTTATTTCGCTGTATTCCCCAAGATGATGCCAACATCCATGCTGGACCCCACATTGAAGAAAGTCCTGATCCTGGCGGCATTAATGCTCGTCAGCGTGCCCGCCCCGGCACAAGATGAGGGCGCCACCACCCTGCCGCTCGAAGACTGCCGGATCCGTGCAGGGGAAGGCTTTCCAGGCATCAAAGCGCGTTGCGGCCGCTTTCCACGACCCGAAGATCCATCGAATCCGGATTCGCCCGTCCTCGAATTGCGCGTGGCCATAGTGCCAGCGCTGAGCCTCGAGCCCGGGTCCGATCCCTTTGTTCCCATCGCCGGCGGGCCTGGCCAGTCAACCATCGAGTTCTATGCGAGCCTCTTCGCCGCTTTCGAAGACGTGCGCCGGACGCGTGACATCGTGCTGCTTGATCAGCGAGGCACCGGCGAGTCGGCACCGCTGCGTTGTGCGGTTGACGAGGACATCATTGAAGGTCGGTACTCGCGCGAGCAGACGATCGAGGAAACGACCAAGTGCCTGGATGCACTGCCCCATGACCCACGATTCTTTACGACCAGTGTCGCTGTGCAGGACCTCGAAGCGTTGCGCGAGGCGCTCGGTTATACACAGTTCAATGTCTATGGCATTTCCTACGGTTCGCGGGTCGCGCAGCACTTTCTGCGCCAGTACCCGGAATCGACGCGCACGATGATTATCGATGGTGTCGCGGCACCGCAGATCGCCCTCGGCCCCGGCGTGGCGATTGAAGCGCAGAACGCACTGGATGCCATTTTCGATCGTTGCGCAGAAGACGTTGCCTGCAACGAACGCTTCCCGGATACGCGTAACGAGTTCGACGTGCTTCGCGGCGCGCTCGCCGAGGCGCCCGTGACCTTCTCGATGCCCAACCCGGTAACCGGCCGCTCTGAAGAGGTGCGTTTCGGTGATACGGAAATGTCCGGAGCGTTGCGCCTGTTGAGCTACCACCCGAACACAACAGCGCTGATCCCACTGCTGATCGAAGAAGCCATAAACGGCAACTTCCAGCCCCTGGCAGCGCAATTCCGAATGGTTTCGGACTCCATGGCGGACGCGATCAACATTGGTATGCACAACTCGGTCATATGCACGGAAGACGCGCCCTACTTTGAAGGCGAGAATGTCAGCCGCGATGACCTCGAAGCAACCTACATCGGCCCGCTGCAAGTCGACGCGCTACAGGCCATGTGTTCCGTCTGGCCGCAAGGCGTGATGGACGATGGCTTCAAAGAACCCGTCGCGTCTGACCTTCCCGTGCTATTGCTCTCCGGGCAGGACGATCCGATTACACCACCAGCGTATGCCGACCTGGCCGCCGTCGACCTCGGCAATGCACTGCACCTGACCGGCAAACGACAGGGCCACGGGATGGCGCCTCGCGGATGTACTCCGCGAATCATCGGCGACTTTGTTGAGGCGGCATCCATTGAGGGACTTGATGTTGACTGCCTGGAGCGGTTACACGCCATGCCCTTCTTTCTCGATTTTTCGGGGCCGTCGCCATGATTGTCGTTGATGGTCTTCATAAATCGTTCGGCGAGGTCAAAGCCGTCCAGGGCGTGTCGTTCACAGCCAACGACGGCAAGATCACCGGGCTGCTCGGCCCCAATGGCGCGGGCAAATCGACGACCTTGCGCATTCTTTATACGGTGCTCAAGCCGGACGCCGGCAGCGCAACCATCGACGGTGTCAATGTTGTGGAGGACGGGCTGGCGGCGCGAGCGCGTATCGGTACTTTGCCGCACGGCGCCGGTCTCTACCCACACCTGACGGCGCGGGAAAACATCGCCTATTACGCGAAGTTATACGGCATGGACCCCGGCATCATCGATGCGCGCGTGCAAACGGTCATCGACCAGCTCGATATCAACGACTTTTCCGATCGCAAGACGAAAGGATTCTCGCAGGGACAAACCACGAAGGTGTCGCTGGCGCGGTCGCTGGTCCACGGCCCGCAAAACATCATTCTCGATGAGCCCTCCAATGGACTCGATGTCATGGCAACACGCTCGCTGCGTGAGCTGATTCGCCAGCTTAAAGATGCCGGCAAGTGCGTGCTATTTTCGAGCCATGTCATGCAGGAAGTAGCGGCCCTGTGCGACGAGATCATCATCATCTCGTCGGGACAGGTTGCCATTCACGATACGACGGACGGGATTCGCAATGCGACCGGTTGCGACGATCTCGAGGAAGCTTTCGTCAAAGCGATCGACATGGTGGAGGTCGCCGAATGAAGACCATCCGTACCGTGTTTCTGAAAGAGCTCATCGATAATTTTCGGGACCGCCGAACACTCGTCTCAGCCATTCTAATGGGTCCTCTGTTTGGTCCGATCCTGTTTGCTGTCGTGATCAACCTGTCGGTCGAGCGATCGCTGGAGAATGCAGGGAAGCCACTCGATCTGCCGGTGATTGGGCGTGAATATGCACCGAACCTGATCGCCTACCTCGAAAGCCATAACATAAATATCGAAGACGGGCCGGAAAGCCGCGAAGCCGCAATCGATGCGGTAGGTGTCGGCGAGCTCGATGTCGTTGTCATCATTGATGAGGATTTTGGCGAGAACCTGGCGCAGATGGTGCCGGCAACCGTTGAGGTGATCACGGACCAGGCCAACACGACGGCGGAGCGCGAAAGCCGGCGTGCGACCCGCGCACTGCGTGGTTACAGCCAGGAAATTGCCGCGATGCGCATGACTGTTCGTGGCGTCAGTCCACTGATCATGCGTCCCCTGAATATCGATGAGGTCGACGTTTCTACGCCGAGCGGCCGCTCCGCAATTTTACTCGGCATGCTGAGTTATTTTTTCCTGTTCGCATTGTTGACGGGCGGTATGAATCTCGCCATCGATGCAACGGCCGGTGAACGCGAACGCGGTTCACTCGAGCCACTGTTGTGCCTGCCCGTGAAGCGCGACCACCTGATCTTTGGCAAGATTTTTGCGGCCTGTTTCTTTATGGCCATATCGCTGTCATTGAGCCTGGTCTGTTTTCACATTGTCCTGCAGTTCATGCCGCTGCAGGAGCTCGGTATGACACCGAACTTCGGACCGATGGTTGTCCTGCTTGCCTGGTTGTTGCTGGTGCCTTTCACCCTGGTTGGTGCGTCGCTGATGACGCTGGTCGCTTCCTTTACGAAGAGTTTCAAGGAGGCGCAGACCTGGGTCAGCGTTGTCTTGCTGGCTCCAACGATGCCGATCCTGGTCGTATCGATCCTGCAGGTGCGGCCGAGCACCGAGCTCATGTTCATTCCGTCACTGAGCCAGCACTTGTTGCTGGTGGACCTGATCCGTAACGAGCCAATCAACCTGTTGCACGTGGTCGTCTCGGTCGGCGGCACACTGTTGTTCGGCACGGCGCTGACCTGGATTTGCGCCCGACTTTACCGGCGCGAGGGCCTGCTCGGCTGATGCCTTACTTGCCTATGCAAAACTCGGTGAAAATCCGGCCGAGCAGGTCATCGCTGGAGAACTCGCCCGTCAGCGCGGCCAGCGACATCTGTGCGAACCGCAGCTCTTCGGCCAGGAGCTCGCCGGCCTTGTCCTGCTCCAGCGCGCTTCTGCCACGATCAAAATGGTCGGCTGCGGTAGCCAGCGCATCGATGTGGCGGCGGCGCGCTGTGAAGGTGCCCTCTCCCTGGTCGGCATAGCCGGCAACATCTCGAAGCGCTTGTTTGAGCGCATCGACACCGTCACCGCTCTTTGCGCAGATGTTCAGAACAGGCGGCGCCGCAGAAACCACGCCCGCAGTGTCGCCCGACAGGTCGATCTTGTTTCGCAGCGTGATGACCGGCACCTCGGGGAGGCTCGTATCATCCGGCAGCTGCGGGTCCGGGTCTGTCGCGTCCTGAATCCACAGCACGGCATCCGCATTTTCCAGGGCCCGCTTCGCGCGACGAATGCCCTCGGCCTCGATCGCATCCGGGTTGTCGCGAATTCCGGCAGTGTCGACGAGCTCCACGGCCAGGCCATCGACATCGATCTGTTCACGCAAAATGTCGCGCGTCGTGCCAGCGTATTCGGTAACGATCGCGGCATCCTGCCCGCTCAGCAAGTTCAGTAACGACGACTTGCCCGCGTTCGGTTTACCGACGATCACGGTGTGCAGGCCGTTCTTTAAAAGGCGCCCCGCCTGTGCTCTTTGTTGCAGGGCCGCGAACGCCGCCTCGCACGTGTCGAGTTGACTGAGCAGTGCCTTGTCGGAGAGAAAATCGATTTCCTCTTCGGGAAAATCAATCGCGGCTTCGACGTGCAGGCGCAAGCGAATGAGTTGTTCCGCCAACGCATCCACTTCACGCGAGAATGTTCCGGACAGTGACCGGTGTGCGGCCCGCGCCGCTTGTGCCGTGCCGCTGTCGATCAGGTCCGCGATGGCTTCGGCCTGTACGAGATCGAGCTTGCCGTTGAGAAAAGCGCGGTGCGAAAACTCGCCGGGTTCGGCACGCCTCGCACCATGGCTTATCGCCGATTGCACGAGCAGGTCCATGACTAGCGGGCCGCCGTGTCCCTGTAATTCGAGTACCGACTCACCGGTGAACGAGCCCGGGCCCGGAAACCACAAGGCGATCCCGGAATCGATGACTTCCCCGTCCGAATCCCTAAACTGGGCGCGTGCCGCGACGCGAGCCTCGGGAACTGTGCCCAAGATGCCTTCCGCTATCGTTTGTGCATCATCGCCGGAGACACGCACGACACCGATGCCACCCTTACCGGGTGGCGTCGCTATTGCAACAATGGTGTCTCTTACGTAGTCCGGCGCATCGTTCATGCGGACCCTCTAGTCGGGCGTTTGTTTGTCCTTCTTCTTTTTGCCGCCTTTCCTGGCGACCGCTTCTTCGTGGACGACTTTATTGATATACCACTGCTGAGCGACGGAGAGAACCGTGTTCGTCACCCAGTACAACACCAGGCCGGCAGGGAAGAACGCGAAGAAGCCTGTGAACATGATCGGCATGATTTGCATCACCTTCGCCTGCACCGGGTCGCCGGGTGTCGGATTCAGCTTTTGCTGAAAGAGCATGGCCGCACCCATCAGGATGGGCAGAATGAAGTAGGGATCGCGAACAGACAGATCGCTGATCCATAGCGCAAACGGCGCCTGCCGCATCTCGACACTTTCAAGCAGCACCCAGTAGAACGCCAGGAAGAAGGGCATCTGAATCAGGATCGGCAAACAGCCGGCGGCCGGGTTGACCTTTTCTCGCTTGTAGAGCTCCATCATGGCCTGGCTTTGGGCCTGGCGGTCGTCTTTGTAACGGTCCTGGATGGCTTTCATGCGCGGCTGTATCTCCCGCATCTTTGCCATCGATCGACCGCTGGCCTCGGTCAGTTTGTAGAAGGCCGCCTTGATCAGGATCGTGACGATAATGATCGCAGCACCCCAGTTCGCGACGAAGGAGTAGACGAGATCGAGCAACCAGAAAAGCGGTTCCGAAAGGATCGTTAACCAGCCGTAGTCGACGGACAGCTTCAGGCTTTCAACAACCCCTTCCATCTGATCCTGCAGCTTGGGGCCGACAAACAGCGTAGTTTCGAAGGCGTGCTCATTGCCCGGGCTGACGACAACGGACGGCGTACTGATCAGGCTTGATCTTGCAACATTGTCGCGGATGCTCACGTTGTAAACGTATTCGTTACCGGCAGGCGGCACGACCGCGGCGACAAAGTGACGCTGGATAAAACCGACCCAGCCATCGGCAGCGTTCTGCGCGAGCGGGCCGTCATCGATCAGATCTTCGCGATCGAGTTTTTCGTATTCCGAACCGTCATAAATAATCGGACCGTCAAACGAATAGGAGTTGACGTCGAACATCGAACGATCAGGCGGCCGCGATCGGCGCAACATCTGCGCATACTCCGCACCGCGCCAATCGGCCGCGCCGTCGTTAATCAACCGCTGGGTTATATCGATTCTGTAGCTGCCACGCGTGAATCGGTAGGTTTTTTCAACGGTGACGCCCTGCCCGTCCGTCCAGGTCAGCGGCACCACGACTTCATCGGATCCAACCAGCGCATAATCGTTTGCTGGCGCCGAGAAAACTGCATTATGGTCAGCTTTCGGCGTGTCCCCTGCCGAGTTGAGGCCGATTTGAATCAGGCCAAGATCGGTGCTGCCCGGGTCCAGGAGTTCAACCTGGATATCGGGCTGCTCCTTCTCCACCGGATACTCGAGGAGCCTGGCTCTCTGCACCGTACCCCCGCGCGTGTTGATTTCGACATCGAGTACGTCGGTCACTATGCGAATGATCGCAGCGCTGTCGCCAGGCGCTTCGTTCGTCACGCCCTCGAGGGCTGGTGCTTCATCGGCCATTGCGGGGGCGTCAACCGCGTCGCTCGGTAATGCCGGCGCGCGCAGATCGTCGGCAGGCGGCCGTACTTCCGTTTGTTCGACAGGTGGCTGACCGTTTGCCGGGCGGGTGCCATAGTCCTGCATCCATGCCTGGTAGGTCATCCACAGGAGGAGCCCGAATGTTGCCCAGATCAGCAGCCGTTGGTTATCCATGTGTTCCTTTCCTGCCCGGTCAGCCCGCCTGAGCTGACACCCGTGTCCAGTGCGCGCACAAGCTGTCAAACAGCGCTTTGTTGCTCGCGCGACTTGCGGCCGGCTGATTGAGCACGACGATGTCCACGCCACCGATATGATCGCGCCGTTGCCTGAACGACTCCCGCACGATGCGCTTCAGGCGATTACGGGACGCGCTCAGACGACAGTGCTTCTTGCCAATCGCCAGCCCGAGCCTGGGCTCGTCGCTGCCATTCGGTCGATAGAGAACTGTAAACATTTTGTCCCGGCTGCGTTTCGCTTTCTGGAAGACGCGACGATAAGCGTGCTTGTCGGCGAGCCTGTTCACCCGCCGGAAGCGGTTGTCGGTCGGGGTGCCGGTTGTCGCTTTGCTTTCCGTGGTCCTGAAGGGCCTGCTCGCCGCGCTACGGCGTGAGCTTCGCCCGGCCCTTGGCGCGACGGCGCTTCAAAACGAGACGGCCGGCTTTCGTCGCCATCCGCGCTCTAAATCCATGCGTGCGAGCCCGCTTGATTTTGCTGGGCTGAAATGTTCGTTTCATTTGGGTGCCACCTAGGCTGTAAACTGGTTGCGCGTGATGAATGCGCTGGTATCTGCATCGACGGATTTTGCCCGCCCCAAAGAAGGCCGGCAAGGGTACGCGGGGGGTCTAATTCTGTCAATAGAATAAGGCCTTATGCGCACTATCCGAAATCACTCTATTTTAGCGCCGGAAGCGAAGCGTGGTGCGGCTTTGCGGCTGTGGCGGAATGGGGGTTTCCGGTATAGACTGCCCGGTCTTATCTCCGCGAAACAACCATGACAAGAAAAGCCTCTGGCTACGGGGACACGCTTGCAGCAAGAAACAACAGTATGGAATCGCTGTATTCGCGACCTCAAGGCTGAATTGCCTGAGCAGCAATTCAATACCTGGATCAGGCCATTGCAGGCTATCGAGGACGGCCCGGTCCTGAAACTGCTCGCCCCCAATCGTTTTGTCGTCGACTGGCTCAACCAACACTATCTCGGCCGTATTGAAGAGCTCATCGATGGTCGCGGTTCCGGTACGGAGGTGGTCGTCGAGGTGGGCTCGCGGGGCGGCGCCGTGCAACCTGCGATCAGTCCTGCCAGGCCTGCGCCCAGGGCGGCCGCGCCACCCATTGAGAGCCGGCTCAACCCGGATTTCATTTTCGAGAATTTTGTCGAGGGCAAGAGCAATCAACTCGCCAGGGCGGCGGCTTTCCAGGTCGGCGAGAACCCGGGCAAATCCTACAACCCGCTTTTCATTTACGGTGGGGTTGGGCTCGGCAAAACCCATTTGATGCAGGCCATCGGTAACGCGATGCTTACCCACAAGCCGGGCGCCCGTGTAAGCTATGTCCATTCCGAGCGCTTCGTCGGCGACATGGTCAAGGGTTTGCAGCACAACACGATTTCTGAATTCAAAAAGACGTACCGGTCCCTAGACGCCCTGCTGATCGACGACATTCAGTTTTTCGCCGGTAAAGAGCGGTCCCAGGAAGAGTTCTTTCATACTTTTAACGCGCTGCTCGAGGGACAGAAACAAATCATCCTGACCTGCGACCGTTATCCGAAGGAGGTTAACGGTCTCGAGGAGCGCCTTAAGTCGCGGTTTGGCTGGGGGCTGACGGTTTCGATCGAGCCACCGGAGCTCGAGACTTCTGTCGCTATTTTGAAGTCCAAAGCAGCGTCAGAAGGCGCTGCGCTCCCGGACGAGGTCGCCTTTTTCATTGCAAAACGGATTCGCTCCAATGTTCGCGAGTTGGAAGGCGCTCTGCGTCGGGTGATTGCGAATTCAACCTTTACGGGTCGGCCGATCAATCTTGAGTTTGCGAAGGAGGCCTTGCGCGACTTGCTCGCTTTGCAGGATCGACTGGTATCCATAGAGAACATTCAGAAAACGGTTGCAGACTATTTCAAAATTCGGGTCGCTGACCTGTTATCGAAGCGCCGCAGCCGATCAGTGGCCAGGCCAAGACAGTTGGCGATGGCCCTGGCCAAGGAATTGACCAACCACAGTCTGCCGGAGATCGGCGATGCGTTTGGCGGCCGGGACCATACGACGGTTTTGCACGGATGCCGGAGAATTGCAGCTTTGCGAGAAACGGAAAAGCGCGTGGACGAAGACTACGTAAATCTGTTAAGAACTCTGACAGGATGATGTGGATAAGTGGTGGAAAACCTTGATTCTCATTTTTATCCACAGCTAACACACAGGCCGCAAGGTGAAAATACCCTATTTTTCAGCTTTAATTTAACTATTTAACTATTTGATTTTATTGATATTATTTTGGTTATCCACAAGACTTGATCCCCTTAATAATAACAATAAGAAATTTATTTCCAATATTTATTAACAGGTGGAATCGATGAAGTTAAGTGCTGCTCGTGAAGCATTGTTGAGGCCTTTACAGGCGGTAATTGGGGTCGTCGAACGACGTCAGACGATGCCAATCCTGGCAAACGTGTTGCTAGTCGCAAAAGACGGCGAGCTATCGGTGACAGCGACAGACCTGGAAGTTGAACTGGTCGCTAATACGGAAGTGAGTGTTGAGAGTGGCGGTGAGGTTACGGTGCCGGGTCGTAAGCTCCTCGATATTTGCCGCGCGTTACCGGAAGACGCCGAGGTGTCTATCAGCCAGAGCGGTGAGAAGCTGGTGCTTAAGTCGGGACGGAGCAAGTTTACCCTGACAACACTGCCAGCCGCCGAGTTTCCGACGGTTGAAGATATCAATGCCGGGCATTCGGTCACCGTATCCCAGGCAGTGCTTGGACGGATCCTCGAAAAAACGCATTTTTCCATGGCACAACAGGATGTTCGTTATTACCTGAACGGTCTTTTGCTGGAAACCAGTGACAACCTCTTGCGTGCTGTGGCCACCGATGGGCACAGGCTGGCGCTTTGCGAGGTTGCGCTGGACGGTGGCAAGGCACCGGAACAACAGGTAATCGTGCCGAGAAAGGGTGTGCTTGAGTTGCAACGACTGATGAGCGGCGAGGGTGAACTGGCGATAGAGCTGGGGACCAACCATGTGCGCATCCAGCTTGATGGCATCCGGTTCACATCAAAGCTGATTGATGGTCGATTCCCGGAGTACGATCGGGTGATACCACAGGACACCAGCAACGCGATGTCAGCGGATCGTGGCGTTTTCAAAAGCGCCTTGCAGCGCACCGCGATCCTCTCGAACGAAAAGTACCGGGGGATTCGCCTGATCATCCGGGAGGATAATATGGTGTTGCAGACACATAACCCGGAACAGGAAGAGGCTGAGGAAGAGCTCGAGATAGAATACAGCGGCGAGGAGATAGAGATTGGATTCAATGTCAATTACCTGCTCGATGCGCTGAACGCGATTGAGACGGATGAGGTGTCTCTGGCGGTTGTCGATGGGAACTCCAGCTGTCTTATCCGCGAGCCCGGTAAGGATGATTGCAAATACGTCGTCATGCCGATGCGGCTGTAACTGTCGGCCCTGACGCGCGTTGTCGCTATCGAGCTTTCAATGTACGGACTTCCGGTGTCTTGAGTCCGTAGCGCTGGAGTTCAGCCCGAGCCACAACCTGGTTTTCGGTGCAAACGCTTCGGGGAAAACCAGTATTCTCGAAGCCATCGCTTACCTGGGCCGTGCACGGTCATTTCGTGGGGCGGGTACCCGGGAGCTTGTTCGCCACGGCGCCGAAGAGCTGGTTGTTTTCGGCAAGGCCGATACAGGGAATCGGCAAGTAGCGCTGGGCATCCGCAATGGGAAGCAGGGCCTTGAGGTCCATGTGGATGGTGAAAAGAGCCGTTCCGCGGCGCCGCTGGCGGAGGCCTTGCCGCTACAGGTTATCGATCCCGATGTTCATGATCTCGTCGCTGGCGGGCCGGAGGGAAGACGCCGCTACCTGGACTGGATCGCGTTCCACGTGGAACCCGGCTACCTTGAGGGGTGGAGGCGATTCCGGCGCGGGCTGAAACAGCGCAATGCGGCGCTTCGCGAAGGCAGCCAGGGCCAGGCGCTTGCAGGATGGGATGAAGAGCTTGCCGGTCTCGGTGAGGACATCGACAAAGCCCGCGGGCGAGTAACCGAGGTGGTCGCACCGGCTATCGAGGAGTTTGGAACGGGGCTCCTGGGCAGCGTGGTGGGTATCGAATACCTGCAAGGCTGGCCCGCCGGAAAGTCATTGGCCGAGGCGCTCGCCGGCGCCAGGGAGCGGGACCTCCAGTTGGCCAGCACCCAGTGTGGGCCGCATCGGGCCGACGTTCGGCTGCAATACGATGAAAGGGAGGCGCGAAAGCTGGTCTCACGGGGCCAACAAAAATTGCTGGCCTGTGCGATGGTTCTGGCCGCTACGGAGGTGGTTCAAACCCATCTGGAAAAGCCCCTGCTCTTATTGGTCGATGATCCGGCGGCGGAGCTGGACCGCGATTCAGTGGCCCGTCTGATGGGGGCGGTGGAGGTCCTGGGCAGCCAGGTAGTGGCCACGACACTGGACCCGGAACAGGCACTTTTCAGCGAGAGACCCGCGTTGTTCCACGTGGAACACGGCACTGTCCAGCGGGCGGAATAATTACCCGCTCCGGGGCTAAAATTTCCACTTTGGTAAAATACGAAAAACCCCCGAAAAAACACGTATTAAGGGCCGTTTTAGGGCCCTTTGCAGGCCCGATTTTGATACAATGCGCCGGTTGTATTGCAAGGACACCTGATGACGGACGACATCGAATATACTTCCAGTAATATCAAGGTCTTAAAGGGCCTTGAGGCTGTGCGCAAAAGGCCAGGCATGTACATCGGGGATACCGATGATGGTACCGGTCTGCACCACATGGTTTTCGAGGTGGTCGATAACTCGATCGACGAGGCCCTGGCCGGCCATTGCGACGTCATTACGGTAACAATTCATGCGGACGAATCGGTCACGATTACTGATGATGGTCGTGGCATACCGGTCGATATGCATCCGGAAGAGGGCCGGTCCGCCGCCGAAGTCATCATGACGGTCTTGCATGCCGGCGGTAAGTTCGACGACAACTCCTACAAAGTTTCCGGCGGCCTGCACGGTGTCGGCGTGTCCGTTGTTAATGCGCTTTCCGAACACCTCGCGCTGACCATCCATCGCGAGGGCGAGGTGCACCAGCAGGAATACCGACACGGTGAGCCGGAAGCGCCGCTCGCTGTTGTTGGGAAAACCGACAAGACCGGCACCACGCTTCGCTTCAAGCCGAGCGCAGGGACCTTTTCCAACATCGAATATCAGTACGGCATCCTCGAGCGCCGCCTCCGAGAGCTGTCGTTCCTGAACTCAGGCGTCCGGATTGAGCTCAACGACGAGCGCGACGCTAAGTCGGATGTCTTCGAATACGAGGGCGGCATTCTCGCCTTTGTCGAACACCTGAACCGCAACAAAACGACGATCCACGGTTCGGTGTTTCACTTCCAGGACGGGAAGGACGATGTAACGGTCGAAGCTGCATTGCAGTGGAACGACGGCTACCAGGAAAACATGTTCTGCTACACGAACAATATTCCGCAGCGCGATGGCGGTACCCACCTGGCGGGCTTCAGAAGCGCACTGACGCGGACACTCAACAGCTACATCGAAAAGGAAATGTCGGGCCGGAAGGACCGCTTCACGCCATCGGGTGACGACGCCCGTGAGGGCCTGACGGCCGTCTTGTCGGTCAAGGTGCCGGACCCCAAGTTTTCATCCCAGACCAAAGACAAACTAGTTTCATCTGAAATTAAAGGCATCGTGGAATCAGCGATGGCGGGGTGCCTGGAAGACTACCTGCTGGAGAATCCGCAGGAAGCCAAGGCGATCGTGTCGAAGATCGTCGACGCTGCCCGCGCCAGGGAGGCTGCCCGCAAGGCGCGCGAGATGACACGCCGCAAGGGCGCACTCGATATCGCCGGCCTGCCTGGCAAGTTGGCAGACTGCCAGGAAAAGGACCCGGCGCTTTCGGAGCTGTTCCTGGTCGAGGGCGACTCGGCCGGTGGTTCCGCCAAGCAGGGCCGCGACCGTCGCACCCAGGCCATCCTGCCGCTCAAGGGCAAAATTCTGAATGTCGAAAAAGCGCGCTTTGACAAGATGCTGTCGTCTGCCGAGGTCGGCACGCTGATAACGGCGCTGGGCACAGGCATAGGCCGTGACGATTTCAATATCGACAAGCTGCGCTATCACCGCATCATCATCATGACGGACGCGGACGTCGACGGGTCACATATCCGAACCCTCCTGCTGACGTTTTTCTATCGGCAGATGCCGGAGCTGATCGAGCGTGGTCACGTCTATATCGCACAGCCGCCGCTTTATAAAATCAAGAAGGGCAAGCAGGAGGTTTACGTAAAGGACGACGCTGAACTCAACACCTACCTGCTTAATGCCGCGCTCGACAATGCGGAATTACATGTCAGCGCGGACGCACCGCCATTGTCAGGCGCCGCCCTCGAAACGCTTGCTCAGGAGCATATGACCGTCGAGAGCATCATGGCGCGCCTGTCGAAGCGTTACGATGAAACCGTACTGCGCATACTCACCGATTGCGACGAGGTGACATCGGACATGGTGGAAGATCTCGACGCGCTTGAGGCCTGGACGGCAAGGCTCTCTGCCGCATTGCCGAAGGTCACAAGCGATCGGGCAAGCAACGGTAACGGCGGTTCCTACATTGCAGAGTTCGAGCCGGGCGACGGCGACGGTGACGGCGAGGGCGTTCGCATCGCCATTCGCAAGATGCACCATGGGCTGAGTCAAACGCGTTATATCCAGCGCGAGTTTTTCGATACGAATGAGTATCGTCACATCATGAGCCTGGCGGGCAAGCTGCAAGATCTGCTTGGTGAAGATGCTTATGTGCAGCGCGGTGAAAAGACCAGTGCGATCACGGAATTTGGTGAGGCGGTTGATTGGTTGATGAGCGAAGCGCGTCGCGGACAGGGCATTCAGCGCTACAAAGGCCTGGGTGAAATGAACCCCGAACAATTGTGGGACACCACTGTCAACCCGGAGACGCGTCGGCTTATGCAGGTGAAGATCGAAGATGCCGTTAAAGCCGATGAGATCTTTACGACGCTGATGGGCGACCACGTCGAGCCAAGGCGTGAGTTCATCGAGAAGAATGCGCTGACGGTGTCGAACCTGGACATATAGAACGCGCGGCGACGTGGAACACCGGTAAAACACGAACCATCAGGTTACCTACCGGTCGTTTTGATATCCCACGCTGATCTCCCGCATCTTGCCTTCAACCCACTCCTGCGCCTTGAGGTTCAGGTCCCTGGGTGACAAGTCGCCTGGCTCGATGGGCGGGCCTATACAGATCCGGATCAGTCCGGGTTCCTTCTTTAGCCCGCGACGTGGCCAGAAATCGCCAGCATTGTGCGCAACCGGCAAGACCGGTACCTGTGCTTCGCCGGCGAGCAAAGCACCGCTTACGCCATAACGCTTGGTCTCGCCCAGCGGCATGCGGGTGCCCTCCGGGAAAATGGTGACCCAGATACCGTTCGCGAGACGATTCTTTCCTTGGCCGACAACTTGCAGCACCGCCTGCGAACCTGCCTTACGATCGATGGCAATCGGGTTCATCGCCGCGAGACCCCAGCCGAAAACCGGAATCCACCGCAGTTCTCTTTTGACCACCCAGGTTTGCGGTGGAAAGATAGCGAGCTGTGCGTAGGTTTCAAACACCGTTGTGTGCTTGATCATGATGACGCTCGGTACATCCGGTATGTGTTCTTCTCCCTCTATCTCCCATTGCATCCCACAAAGCCAGCGACCAACGACGAGCATGCTCTTGCCCCAGTAACTGGCAATGGCGAAACGACGCGGGAAAGGCAAGAAAAAGACGATGGCGATCATCAGCGCCGCGACGCAAACGGAAACGAAGAAATAAAGCTGGAATAACAGGGACCGTAGCCAGACCATCACGAAGTACCGAGCTGTGACGAAAGCGCATCAGCGGCTGCACCAAGGTCGTCGAAAGTGTCAATATCGATGCCGCGGTCTGACAAGACCTTCCTGGTTCTGACGCCATTCCCTGTTAGAACCAGGATCGGCCGCGCGCCGACCGCCAGCGCGGCATCGATGTCGCGAACGGAATCGCCAATCACCGGCACATTGTCCAGTGGCACGCCATACCGGCGAGATAACTGATTCAGCAATCCGGGCTGGGGTTTTCGACAATCGCAACCCGCGTCAGGATGATGCGGGCAGTAAACAATATTGCCGATGTCTCCGCCGGCATCCCGGGCGGCGTCCACCATTTTGCGATGAATGGCATTGAGCGCGGTCACGTCGAAAAGCTTTCGGCCAATGCCCGACTGGTTTGTTGCGACCGCAACCTCGAAACCCGCACACGATAGCCTGCCTATCGCTGCCAGGCTTCCTGGAATAGGCGCCCATTCGTCAGGTGACTTGATGAACTCGTCGGAATCCTGGTTGATGACTCCATCGCGATCCAGGATGACAAGGCGGTTAGGCACGACCTAGTCCTGCGCGGGTGTCAGCCGGGAAATATCCGCAACGTCGAGGAAGAGCGCTCTTAGCTCGGTTAACAAGGCAAGGCGATTTTTTCTGACAGCTTCGTCGTCGACATTCACCATGACGTCGTCGAAAAAGGCATCAACCGGCGTTCGTAACTCGGCGAGCCGGCGAAGCGAATCTGAATATCGTCGCTCATCGAGAAGCGGTGCAATATCGTTTTGCGCAGACTGCATGGCTTGATACAGCACCTGCTCAGCGTCGTCTGAAAGCAGGTTTACCTCAAGGACGGCGTCGTCGTATTCTGCCTGGCGCAAAATATTCGCCGTACGCTTATTGGCCGCCGCCAGGCTGACCGCAGGCTCGAGCGTAATAAATTGGGCAACCGCCTGCAGGCGCGCCCGAAAATCGATTAGCGAGGATGGCTGACGTGCCCGAACAGCTTCAAACATGTCGGTGGTGTAGCCGGCTTCGCTGTCGACGAAATAGCTTCTCAGGCGGTCGACGATAAAGTCATAAAGCGCTTCACGCGCGCTGTCCTGGTTGTCGTCCGTTGCAGGCTGCTGTGCGACGGCCGCATCCACCGCGGCATTGAAGTCCAGGTCAAGCTCGCCCTCGATCAGGATCCGGATGACGCCCAGGGCGGCACGTCGCAACCCAAACGGATCGCGGTTGCCCGAGGGTTTTTTGCCCAGTACAAAGATGCCTGCGAGCGTGTCGAGCTTGTCGGCAATTGCAAGCATCTTGCCCGCCGTTGATGCCGGGAGGTCGTCGCCGGCGAATCGCGGCAGGTATTGTTCGCCAATAGCGGCCGACACGGCATCGGGCTCTCCGGACGCTGCCGCGTAGTAGGCACCCATCGTGCCCTGTAGCTCAGGAAACTCCCCGACCATGCCGGTCAGCAGGTCACACTTGGCGAGCAGGGCGGCCCGGTTGACTGCTTGTGAATCTTCGCCAACCTGTTCAGCGAACAATGTCGCCAGCGCGGCCATCCGCATGCTCTTGTCCTGCAGCGTACCGAGCCCTTTCTGGTAGACGACGCTCTTCAGGCCAGCCGTCTTTTCCTCGAGGCGCACTTGCTGGTCTGACTCCCAGAAAAACTTGGCATCCGCCAGGCGGGGACGAATGACGCGTTCATTTCCGTCGCGCACCTGGTCGGGATCCTTGCTCTCGAGATTAGCGAGTGTGATGAATGCGGGTTTGAGCGCACCTGTCTTGTCCGACACGGGAAAATAGCGCTGGTGATTCATCAGGGTTGCTGTGATCACCTCATTCGGCAAGGACAGATAGTCTTCGTCAAAAGAGCCAGCCAGTGGCACTGGCCACTCGGTAAGCGCGGTGACCTCATCAAAAAGATCTTCGGTTGCGACAGGTAAACCATCCAGTTTTTGCGCTTCTTCCTCTACACCGGCGACCACTCGCGCGCGTCGCTTGTCGAAGTTGGCAATGACATAGCCTTCCTGCTCGAGCGAAGCTTCGTAATCGGCGACTGAATCAATCGTCAACTCCTCAGGTGCGTGGAAGCGATGGCCGCGCGTTGTGCGTCCGGCCGCGAGCCCAAGAACCGAGCCCTCGACAACGTCCTGGCCGTAGACCATGAGCAACCAGTGCACCGGTCGCACAAACTCATCGTCACGGTCCCCCCAGCGCATTCGCCGGGGAATTGGCAACGCGTCCAGTGCTGCCTGGACGATCTCCGGCAACAGTGCTCCGATCGGGCGCCCGGGTTCGGTGGCCTGGTAAGAAAGCCATTCGCCGGCGTCTGATTTCTCCCGGCCGAGCACTTCCAGTTCCACGCCACACTTTTTGGCAAATGCGAGCGCCGCCTTCGTGGGCTCGCCGTCGTCGTCAAACGCGATCTTTACCGGCGGACCTTTTTGTACGACGTCGCGGTCTTCCTGGCTCGCCTGCAAATCGCGCACGATGACGCCAAGACGACGCGGACTCGCATAAATGTCCGCGTGCTTCAATGACAGTCGCGCCTTTGCCAGTCCATCGGTTACACCGAGGGCGAATGACGAAGCGAGCTTCTGGAGTGCCTTTGGTGGCAGCTCTTCGGTACCCAGCTCGATCAGCAGGTCGTCGGTATTGCTCATTTGCCGCCCGCCTTTTCCTTAACGGATGCGACCATCGGGAAGCCCAGGGCCTCGCGGCTTGCGTAGTAGGTTTCAGCAACGCCCCGGGCAATCGTCCGGACACGGAGAATGTATCGTTGTCGTTCACTGACCGATATCGCCTGTCGTGCGTCGAGCAGGTTGAACGTGTGGGACGCGGTCAGCATTTGCTCATAGGCGGGTAACGCGAGGCCGGCCTCGATCAGGCGCTGGCTATCTTTTTCGGCCTGGTCGAAGGCAGCGAACAGGGCGTCGATGTCGGCCAGCTCGAAGTTGTACTTCGACTGTTCCGTCTCGTTCTGGTGGTAGACGTCCCGGTAGGTGATGCGTCCCAGCGGACCATCCGTCCACGTGATGTCGAAAATGCTTTCGACATCCTGCAGATACATGGCGAGGCGCTCCAGCCCATAAGTAATCTCGCCGGTTACCGGCCTACATTCCAGGCCGCCGACTTGCTGGAAGTAAGTGAACTGAGTGATCTCCATGCCGTTCAGCCAGACTTCCCAGCCTAGTCCCCAGGCACCCAGTGTGGGCGATTCCCAGTTGTCTTCAACAAAGCGAATGTCATGTACCAGGGGGTCTATACCAATGGCGCGCAGCGAATCGATGTACATCGCCTGGATGTCGTCCGGGGACGGCTTGATCACTACCTGGTACTGGTAGTAGTGCTGCAGTCGAAACGGGTTGTCGCCGTAACGGCCGTCTGTCGGTCGCCGGCTCGGCTGAACATAGGCGGCACTCCAGGGCTCGGGGCCCACGGCGCGCAGGAAGGTCGCCGGATGAAACGTGCCGGCACCCATTTCCATGTCATAGGGCTGGGCGACCACGCAGCCGCGCTCGGCCCAAAACTGCTGCAGCGTGAGAATCAGGTCCTGGAAGGTCTGTTTTTTCGCGGAATTGTCCTTAGCCATCAGTGAGTGCGCGATGCCGCGGGCTTGTCTAGAAAATGGGAACGGTTGCCAGAGGCGCGCAGTATAACCGTAACTCCCGAATTCTGTACGGTTTTTTGTCTGTCGGGCCCATGTCGACGGAGGATCTGTCGCGCAAAATTGGTGCGTTCGGAAACAAATTGCACTATTATGGTGCGCCATATTCGCCGTCCGCACCATAGTGGTGCAAACCGGATGGATCGGCCTGACTGAAAATCTTTTAATAACAATAACTTAACGAGTCTGGATGGTTGGCACACTTCATGCATTTAGGAAATCATCAGGGACGCAACGGTCGGTCACGATATTGGCAGGCTTCCCGCGACGTCCTATTTAAATTTTGCATCACCAACCGGAGGAAAAACGCATGAGCGCCGCTGATGTGATCAGCCTGATCAAAGAAAAAGACGTCAAGTTCGTGGACTTTCGATTCACGGATACCAAGGGCAAGGAATTACACGTGTCCGCGCCTGCCCACGCAATCGATGAAGACGTGTTTGAGGAGGGCATGATGTTCGACGGCTCGTCGGTTGCCGGCTGGAAAGGCATCAACGAGTCGGACATGATCCTGATGCCGGACCCCGGGTCAGCGGTGATGGATCTCTTCACGGACGACGCAACACTCAATCTTCGTTGCGATGTCATCGAGCCTGCCACCATGCAGGGCTATGAACGTTGTCCCCGGTCGCTCGCCGCACGAGCCGAGGCCTACATGCGCTCGACCGGTATTGCCGATGCGGCATTCTTCGGCCCGGAAAATGAATTCTTTGTCTTCGATGACGTGCGTTGGGACGATAACATGCAGGGCGCGTTTTATTCGGTGGATTCCTCGGCGGGTGCATGGAACAAGAGCCGCAGTTACGAGGATGCCAACACAGGTCACCGTCCGTCCGTCAAAGGTGGCTACTTTTCGGTCCCGCCTGTCGACGCCTTGCACGACATTCGCTCGGCAATGTGCCTGGCACTCGAAGAGATGGGGCTTACAACCGAGATTCATCACCACGAAGTAGGCACCGCCGGGCAGTGCGAAATCGGCGTGAAGTTCAATACGCTCGTAAGAAAAGCCGACGAGGTCCAGATTCTCAAGTCGATCGTCCACAATGTCGCGCACAGCTACGGCAAGACCGCAACTTTCATGCCCAAGCCGCTGGTGAATGACAACGGTAATGGCATGCACGTCCACATGTCGTTGTGGAAGGAAGGCGACAATCTGTTTTCGGGTGACGGCTATGGCGGGCTGTCAGAAACGGCGCTCTATTACATCGGCGGCATCATCAAACATGCCAGGGCGCTCAATGCATTAACCAATGCATCGACCAACAGTTACAAGCGCCTGGTTCCGGGCTTCGAGGCACCGACCATCCTTGCCTACTCGGCGCGAAACCGTTCGGCGTCGATTCGTATTCCGTATGTTTCCAATCCAAAGGGCAGGCGCGTCGAAGTTCGCTTCCCGGACTCAATGGCCAATCCTTACTTCGCATTTTCGGCGATGATGATGGCGGGAATCGACGGTATCCAAAACCAGATTCACCCGGGCGATGCGATGGACAAGGATCTTTACGACCTGCCACCGGAAGAAGAGAAAAACCTCAAACAAGTGGCGTTCTCACTGGACGAGGCGCTTGAGGCACTCGACGGCGATCGTGGATTTCTCAAGGCGGGCGACGTTTTCAGTGACGACCTGATTGATGCCTACCTGGAACTCAAGGGTGAAAACGTCACGCGGCTTCGAATGACGACCCACCCGGTCGAGTTCGATATGTACTACAGCCTGTAAGCCACACCGGTGGTCCGCAAGTCGTTGATTGAACGAAATCAGGGCTCACCCGGCTTTCCGACCGGTGAGCGCAAAACGGCTCGTTAGCGAGCTTGCCGGCGGAAACGCCGGTATTTGGCGCAAAACAGTGACAAGGCGGCACTTGCCGCCCGGTCACTGGTCAAAATCAAAGAAGCACTGATATGCTAACCCTATGCTTATGCGGACATTTATTACACTTGTTGCAGCGCTCGCTGCCGGCACGGCGCTGGCGCAGGCTTACAAGTGGGTGGACGAAAACGGGGTGGTTCACTACTCCGATATCCCGGTGGAAGGGGCCGTGCAGATTCAGCTCCCCGCAGATGGCCGCCGTCCACAGCGACCCGCCTATGCGCCCCCGCTGCAACCTGAGGTCGACAGTTCGGCTGAAGCGGAACAGCCGCAGGCTGTCTTCAATTACAACAGCATCGAAATCGTTGCACCTGCACCGGAAGAAACGCTGTGGAACATAGAGGGCGTACTGAACGTCACGTTACTGGTAACCCCGGCGCTGCGACCCGAGGACCGGGTTCGGGTCTACTTCGACGGCGTGGAACAGATGGTCACCGGCACGAACTTCCAGATTCAGGAAGTGTATCGGGGTGTCCACAACATCCAGGCGGAAATCATCGACTCAACGGGTCGATTGATGGCCCGGAGTCTGCCGAACCGGTTTTACGTGCAGCAGAATTCGATCGCCCTCAAGTAGACGATACACCCGGGAAATCACGCAAACGAAATCCGGACGGCACCAACCCGCCGCCATCGGCAATTGTCGATCAGCTCAATACCGCCGTCATCGTTGTCGGCGAGAGCCTGCTTATTCAATGGCTGAATTCAGCGGCCGAGAACCTGCTGGGTATAAGCCAGGCGCGCGCCGCAGAGCAGTCGTTCCTGAAACTCATCGGTGACGATGATGATATGCATGACATCCTGCATCGGGTGCTCGACACCAGCGCGACCTACGCCAATGAAATGCGCTTGCCGCCGACCGAAGTGCATCCGGAGGAACGCCTCGTCGATTGCCGTGTGTCCGCGGTAGATAACGCTGACCATCATCGCGCCCTGCTGATCGAGATGTCGGACATGACGCGTCGATCGAGGATCAGTCGTGAAAACGCGTTACTGATACAGCACGGCACCGGCCGACAGATGGTTCGACAGCTCGCGCACGAAATCAAAAATCCGCTCGGCGGACTGAGGGGCGCCGCACAACTCCTGGAGCGTCAACTCGATAGCGACGACCTGAAAGAGTACACAGCGGTCATCATCAGCGAGGCTGACAGACTCGCAGCACTCGTCGACACGTTGCTGGGCCCGGGCGGGCCACTGAACAAGCAGCTCCTCAATCTGCATGAGCTCATCGAATACGTTTTGCGCCTCGTCGAGGCTGAGCTCGGCGATTCCATACGGGTGCACCGCGACTACGATCCCGGCCTGCCGGATATCGAACTGGATCGTGACCGGCTTGTGCAGGCTTTACTCAACCTGGTGCGCAATGCGATCGCCGCACTGGCCGGCCAGGGACGACTGACGTTACGAACCCGCGCGATCATGAACTTTACGATCGGCGACACCCGCCACCCGGTCGTCGTCAGTATCGAAATCGAAGATGACGGTCCCGGCATCGAACCGGAATTGCAGGACTCGGTGTTTTATCCGTTGGTCACCAGCAAACCCGAAGGTACCGGGTTGGGCTTGCCGGCTGCGCAGGAACTGATCAGTCGTCACGGCGGCCTGATCGAGTTTGAAAGCCGCCCCGGGCGTACGGTTTTCCAGGTGCATATTCCACTGCAGAGCGAGGATCCAGGCAGTGACTGACGGGCTCACCGTCTGGGTGGTCGACGATGATCAGTCGGTTCGCTGGGTGTTGGAGCAGGCGCTCAAGCAGGCGGACATCGCAACCCGGAGTTTTGAGCGAGGCGAACGCCTGTTGCAGGCGCTGGAAGACGACGAGCCCGACGTATTGATTACTGACATTCGCATGCCGGGCATGGACGGCCTGACTTTGCTGGACAGGCTCAGCCGATTCAAGCCCGACTTGCCGGTCATCGTGGTCACTGCATACTCGGACCTTGAGAATGCCGTTGCCGCTTACGAAGGCGGCGCATTCGAGTACCTGCCGAAACCGTTTGACGTCGACGAAGCCGTTTCGCTCGTCCGCAAAGCAGCGCGGCAGTCCGGCATCAAGGTTGTGGACGGGGAGCCTGCGGCTGGCGAGATTCCCTCGTTGATCGGACAGGCGCCGGCGATGCAGGAAGTTTTCCGGTCCATCGGTCGGCTCGCGCGTTCCAGCATGACGGTCCTCATCACCGGTGAATCCGGGACGGGCAAAGAACTTGTCGCACGGGCCCTGCACCAGCACAGTCCGCGCGCTGAAAAACCGTTCGTGGCACTCAATACCTCGGCTATCGCGGCAGAGCTTCTCGAGTCGGAATTATTCGGACATGAACGCGGCGCGTTTACGGGCGCAGAGTCGCGACGAATCGGGCGCTTCGAACAGGCGGATGGCGGCACCTTGTTTCTCGATGAGATCGGGGACATGTCGCCGGCGCTGCAAACGCGTCTGCTGCGTGTGCTGGCCGAAAGTGAATTCTATCGGGTGGGTGGTCAGTCATCGATACAGGTTGATGTTCGCGTGATCGCGGCAACGAACCAGGATCTTGCTCGCGCGGTGCGGGAGGGGCGATTTCGTGAAGACCTGTACCATCGCCTGAATGTCATGCGGATCAACACGCCGCCACTGCGCCAGCGGCGGGAAGACATACCCTTGCTCCTGAACCATTACCTCGCGGATGCGAGCAAGGAACTCGACGCGCCGGCAAAACGCCTGAACAGCGATGCAATCGAGTTACTCAAGGCGTACGACTGGCCGGGCAACGTCCGGCAACTGGTCAACGCGACCCGGCGCTTGACGGTTACTGCGCCGGGCGCCGTGATCACCGGTCCGGATATTCCCGATGACCTCGGAGGTCCTGCCGGCAGCAAGGGGGCAGAGAACGAGTGGACCGAAAGCCTCGCCTTCTGGGCCGAGAAAACACTGGCTCAGGACGAGGACGGGCCGCTAGTGACGGCCGCCCTGCCCGTTTTTGAGAAAACGCTTATTCGCATTGCGCTGTCGAAGTCCGGAGGTCATCGACAGGAAGCGGCGAAAATCCTGGGCTGGGGCAGGAATACGTTGACGCGAAAGATGAAAGCACTACGTCTCGACGGTTGATCGCCCGGGCGGGTTTTTCGCCGCAACATCATTACTGACACCTTATCGCGGGCAAGCCTTTTTGGACTGCAACGATTCCGACCGGCCACACGGATCCTTATCCAGGGCTGGCCGTTAATGGTGCAAAAGTCCTGGTCAATGAAAAGACCTGCCCGGTCATCGGCGCGGGAAGCACCAGCCATACGATCATCGAACCGGGAGACGAGAAGGAGGTCTAGATCGGGGACGTCGCAACCCTGGTCGGCGACGGTCATGCGGACATACATCCGAACGCCGTCGCAAAGGCCTACGGGACGTCGGACCATGATCGGCTAATGCACCTCCGCCCGGTGTGACCGAAAGTCATGGTGTAACGGCTGCGTGGGCCTGGTCGACAATCAGGGCTTGAGCGTGCCAACCAGTTCGGACACTGAACTCATCTCGTGCCGGTTGAGGTATTCCGCGATTCCGGCGTTGATCTTGCGGCAAAGCAGCGGGTCATAGAACAGTGCTGTGCCAATCCCGATGGCGGATGCGCCGGCGATGATGAACTCGATGGCATCCT
Organism: uncultured Woeseia sp.; assembly: GCA_964630795.1. Taxonomy (GTDB): domain Bacteria; phylum Pseudomonadota; class Gammaproteobacteria; order Steroidobacterales; family Woeseiaceae; genus SZUA-117. Next base: position 26,154 of record CAZVWF010000001.1, read on the forward strand.
CCACGGTCGTTATGCCGCCCTGCCCGATGATCGGAATATCCTTCGGACCTGCAACTTCGTAAACCTGGTGTACTTTCAAAAGCGCGATCGGTTTGATTGCCGGGCCCGAGAGGCCGCCGCGCACATTGCCGATGACAGGCTCGCGGGTCTCCGCGTCTATCGCCATGCCCATCATCGTGTTAATTACGGCAAGTCCATCGGCGCCTGCCTCGATACAGAGCCTCGCATTCTCCTGTATGTCCGTCTGGTTCGGTGACAGCTTCGCGATAAGCGGTTTATCGGTTGCGCGCCGACACGCTGCGACCACTTTGGCTGACATTTCCGGGTGGTTGCCGAAAGAAACGCCACCTTCCTTGATGTTGGGGCAGGAGATATTGATTTCGATGGCATCGATAGCGGAATCATCGAAACGCCTGGTGACGGCCTCATAGTCTTCGATCGTCGAACCGCAGACGTTCGCGAGGAATCGCGTTTCGCTGAAGTCGAGGCCGGGCAGGATGTCATCGACGACCTTGTCGACGCCGGGGTTCTGCAGGCCGATCGCATTCAACATGCCCATGGAGGTTTCGTAGACCCGGTGCGGTGGGTTGCCAAGTCGTGGTTCAAGTGTCGTGCCCTTGAGCACGATGCCACCGACGTCGCAGTTGGAAAATCCGTCGATGCGGGTGTATTCCTCGCCGAAACCGACACAGCCCGACAAAAGTACAATGGGCGATGCCATATCGACCCCGCAGAAATCGATCTGTAGCGGATTGGATTCGGATGTCAACGCAACGGCCATAATGATGAAAGTCTTCGGGGCGCGATCTTACTCTCTCCTTCGGGCAAAATGCATACCTCATGTTCAGCCTGATACTTTACGAGCCGGAGATTCCGCCGAACACCGGTAACATCATACGCCTTTGTGCAAATACGGGCGTGCGGCTGCACCTGGTAGAACCCCTCGGCTTCGAGCTCGATGAAAAGCGGCTCCGCCGCGCCGGGCTCGATTACCGCGAGTTTGCGGAGGTCGCGGTGCATGAGCGTCTCGAATCCTGCCTGAAGCAGCTGGGTGAGCCGAGAGTTTTCGCGCTCAGCACCCGGGGTGGTACGGCGTATACGGCACCGGAATTTGAACCGGATGATGCCTTCCTTTTTGGTCCGGAGACCCGCGGATTGCCGCAGGCTTTGCTTGAGTCCCTTCCCGACGAACAATGTCTGCGACTGCCGATGAAAGAAAACAGCCGGAGCCTGAACCTGTCGAATGCGGCGGCTGTTGTCATCTATGAGGCCTGGCGGCAGCTTGGGTTTAAAGGCGGTGGCTGATCCGTCGCCGGAGCGGCTTATCCCGTGACCAGGGATCCTTACTCCGGCTTCAGGTCTCTTCCCATCAGTGCACCGACTGCTTCGTGCGGTGACACGCCTTCATGGAGGATTCTGTAGATCTCATCGCAGATCGGCATGACCACGTGATGGGCCTTGGCGACTTCGTGGACCGCTCTCGCCGCAAGCACGCCTTCCACGACCTGTTGAATCTCTTCCTGTGCCTCCGCAACCGATTTGCCGGCAGCGAGTGCCAGCCCCATGCGCCGGTTTCTTGACTGGTCGTCGGTACAGGTCAGCACAAGGTCGCCCATTCCAGCGAGGCCCATGAACGTATCCGGGCTGGCGCCCAGGGCGACGCCGAGGCGAGTCATCTCAACAAGACCACGATTGATCAGTGCGATGCGGGTGTTGGCGCCATATCCCAGGCCATCTGAAATACCGGCGCCGATTGCCAGTACGTTCTTCACTGCACCGCCGACTTCGACGCCCAGCATGTCACCGGAGGTATAGGCGCGAAATTTGTCATCGGACAGCGTCGTTGCCAACTCGCCCGCAAAGTCGGGTTCGTTGGCTGCGATCGTCATAGCGGTCGGCAGACCCTGGCCGACTTCCGTTGCGAATGTGGGTCCCGATAAAACGGCCATCGGTCGTGACGCGCCAAGAATCTCGGTGGCTACTTCATGCGGCAGCCTGCCGGTCGACAACTCGAAGCCCTTGGTTGCCCAGCAGATTCTTGCGTCGTCGCCGAGCAAAGGCGCAATGCCGGTCAGCGTCTCCCGCAGGCCGTGGCTTGGCACGGCAATGAGAATGTCGTTGACCTCATCCAGGCATGTCTCGAGGTCCGCCGCTACGACGAGGTTGTCCGGGAAGTCGGCATCCTGCAGGTAGCGGGCATTCGACCGGTCGGCCGCCATCTGGAGAAGTTGATCCTTGTCCCTGCCCCACAGCCTGACCTGCCGGCCGCTCCGCGCGAATTGCAGTGCCAGCGCCGTGCCCCATGACCCGGCGCCGATAACTGCGATAGGCGACCCTTCGGCGGCCATAGAATCAAAGTCGCGCGACTAATGCGCGGCGCTGCCACTGTTGCTGTCGCCACCCTCGGTCGCTGCCGCTGCTGCCTCGGCTTCCGCCTGGGCCATGCCCTGTGCATACAGTGCATCGAAGTTGATGGGCTGGAGGAGGAATTCAGGGAATCCGCCTTTTGAAATAATGCCCGCAATCGACTCCCTGGAGTAAGGGAAAAGAATGTTCGGACAGAAGCTGCCGACAATGGCTTTGAGTTCGTCGTCTGTGTAGCCGTCGATGTGAAAAAGACCGGCCTGCTGCAACTCCACCAGGAAAATCGTTTTGTCTTCTTCCTTGGCCTCGATCGTAATGTTCAGGACAACCTCATGGGTTTTATCAGCGACAGTCGTATGCGAGCTTCGAAGATTGAGATCGGTTTTCGGTGACCAGTCCTGCCGTTGAAATACCTGCGGCGTGCACGGTGACTCAAATGAAAAATCCTTGACGTAGATTTTCTGAATCGCAAGTTGTTTTTCTGGTGCTTGTTCGTTTTCTGCCATGATGTTCGTCCTGTCTGGTAAATAGAGATGTTGCAGTACCGATGGCCCCGGGCATCAATCGGCCGGCAACGTGAAATTTGTTCAGCCGTTAGCTCTTGGTCTTTTTGCCGGTTACCAGCGGCAGGCTGGCTTCCGTCCATGCGCTGATGCCACCCTTCAGGCCGTAGACACTTTCGAGGCCGGCCTTGCGGAGTTTGTCGACGGCACGCGTGCTGGTCATACCGGCATCGCAAACAGCAATAATCGGTTTCGAGCCAAGCTGCGTGATTTTTTTGTGGTCAGGGTCGAGCTCATCCATCGGGATGTTGCGCGCATTGACGATATGTCCCCTGGCGAATGACTCCGGACTGCGGATATCGATAACCACGGCGTCGTTATTGATGAGCTTGACGGCATCCTGCGGCTCGACATGCGTCAGCCCGCGCGATTTCCTGCGTAGCTCCGAAAAGATCAGCATAAGAAAACTGAGCAGCAAGGCACTGACCAGGATCGGGTGATTGGCGGAGAATTCCAGGTACTGTTCCATCTTTCCTGATGTCTTAATCCGGGCCGCGCGCACGATTGCCGCAGCCAAACGACCATTATACCAGCGCACAAGTCTCGCTGGTGTATTGGAGAGCGATGCCATTACACTTCGGAATCATGATTCGGCAACTCACCTTCCTTGTCATTCTCGCGGCGATAGCGGCGACCGCAGTCGCGCAGGACCCGGAGCTGGCGCAACTCAAGGCGCGCGAGCTCGAACAGGTTCGCGAGAAGATCAGCGCTCTTAAGTCGAGCATGGACGCGGGGGCCGAAGAACGGGACCGGGTGACCGGCGAATTGCAGGCGGCCGAGGTTCTGATCGCGGAAAAACGCGCATTTTTGCGCGATTTGGAACGGCAACACGCCGACAGTGAAAAAAAGAAAGGCGAGATTGAAGACAGGCTTGCCCGCCGGGAGGACGAGCTGGCGGGTGAAATGGGACAACTGGCCGTCCAGGTCAAAGCGGCCTACACCTCCGGTCGCCAGGAACGCCTGAAGTTGCTCCTGAATCAGCACGACCCGGCCACCATGGGCCGCTTGCTGACCTACTATCGCTACATGAGCGACTATCGCGGCGAAAACATCGAAACCGTGAACGGCTATATCGCCGAACTCGCGGAACTCCGCGCAGAGGTAGCCGTTGAGGAAAGCCGCCTTGCCGTTCTCACGAACACACGTGCTGCCGAATTAAGGGAACTCGATGCGGCACAGGCTGAACGGCAGGCCCTGCTCACCTCACTCAAGGCGAGGATCGCGGATGAGAGCGCTCAAATCGACAGGCTGGCAGCGGAAGAACGAGACCTCGCACGTCTGATCGGAGAGCTCTCGAGTATTCTGTCGGACTACCCGATTACCTCCGAAGAGCCGTTCAGTAACCTGAAAGGAAACCTGACCTGGCCGGTCGCCGGTCGTCTTATTCATGATTTCGGACAGCCGCGCGCCGGTGGCAAGGTGACCTGGAACGGTGTGGTGCTCGCTGCGCCAAGGGGTAGTGAGGTACGTTCTATCTATCACGGCAGAGTTGTTTTCGCGGACTGGCTTGCCGGCATGGGCCTGCTGGTCATCGTCGATCACGGTGAGGACTATCTCACGCTGTATGGCTATAACGAAACGACCCTGAAAACGGCGGGCGACTGGGTCGCCCCCGGTGATGTGATTGCGACTGTCGGCGACAGCGGCGGCCAGCAACAGACCGGACTGTATTTCGAAGTGCGCAAAGGTACCCGGCCGCAGAACCCGCGCCAGTGGGTCAGTCGCCAGCCGAAGACGGGGTCCTGAAAACGCCTCGGGGACCTTCGAAGACCATAAGGCGTGCAACCTATCTCTGCGCCCTGCTGTGGTAAGGTCGAATGACCGCAATCAGCACGAGTGCGGCATCGGAGTGTCCATGTCACTGAAAACAAGAGGAATCCTGGTCGTGGTGATCGGCACCATCCTGGGCGTCAGCTTGTCGCTAGGTGGTGGCGTGCTCGCGGATCGGGACCGGCCGGCGGCACGCGAGCTGACCTGGGAGCAGGCGCGCATGCTGGCGGAGGTCATGGAGCGCGTGAAACGGGATTACGTTGAACCGATCGACGATGCGGAGCTCCTGGTAAGCGCCATCCGCGGCATGGTCGGTGACCTGGACAGGCATTCAACATTCATGGATGCGGACGAATACCAGGACATTCGCATCAGCACGAGTGGTCGTTACTCCGGCGTCGGACTGGATATCAGCCAGGCAGGCAATCGAATTCTCGTCATTTCACCCATCGACGGCACACCCGCACAACGTGCCGGCGTCGAAGCCGGCGACGAGATTATTCAGGTCGATGATTACACGGTTGTCGCGGACGGCCTGAATGACATGATCGATCAGCTTCGCGGGCCGGCTGGCACGCCGGTTACGCTGAAAGTGCGTCGGGAGAATTTCGATGATCCGCTTACCTTTCACCTGACGCGCCAACGAATCAAGGTCGCCAGCGTTCGACATGAACTGCTGGATCAGTCGATTGGCTACCTTCGACTAAGTCAGTTCAATGACTCGACACCTGAAGAAGCAGGTAGTGCGATCGATGTCCTGATGGACGATGCAAACGAAGCGTCAGGTCAAATGCTGACAGGCCTGATCCTCGATCTGCGTAACAATCCCGGCGGTATTCTCGACTCGGCCGTCGGTATCTCGGATCTCTTTCTCGACGACGGCGTGATCGTATCGGCGCGAGGCAGGACACCCGAGTCACACTTCACTCGTGTTGCAGAAATCGGGGATATTCTCGATGGCGCAGCTGTTGTCGTGCTCGTGAACGGGGGTTCGGCGTCTGCATCGGAAATTGTTGCCGGCGCGCTTCAGGATCATGGCCGTGCAACGATTGTTGGCACAAGGACCTTCGGTAAGGGTCTTGTGCAAACCGTCACGCCACTGTCCCGGGGACGGGCCATCAAGCTGACGACCTCCATGTACTTCACGCCATCCGGCGACTCCATCAATGAAATCGGCGTCTCGCCGGATGTATACGTGGAAGGTGCGCGGGGTTTTCCGGACCAGCGTCTGAATGGCGGCCTGGATCGCGAACAGGATGCCCAGCTGGTCGAAGCGCTGAGCCTGCTCCGCAACAAACCGGTGATGCACTCGAGGGCGCCCGACGAGGAGCGGACGCCCTGATTCCGGCAGCCTGGCGTGAACAGACGATCGATTTTCCACGCCGCCCTGGCGATCCTTCTTTTTCCTGGCATCGGCACTGCGGCTACCGAAAATTTACGTCCGCGCATCGCAATAATCATCGACGACCTCGGTTATGAACGTGCGGCCGGCGAGCGTGCGATCAGCCTGCCTGGCAATTTGTCGTTTGCGGTTTTGCCGGATGCACCCCATGCTTTTGCGCTCGCCACGCTGGCGCACGAAAGGGGGAAAGACGTGCTGCTGCACCTGCCAATGCAGGCTACGATCGATTCGCCGCAAGCGGAACCTGGCAGTCTCGTTCTCGACATGACGCGCCAGCAGTTTTCGACGGTGCTTGAAGAGCGCATCGACGCGTTACCACACATCATCGGGATCAATACCCATCGGGGCAGTTTGCTGACACGTCATCCGGGCCACATGCGCTGGTTGATGGAAGACATCCTTGCGCGCGGCGACCTGGTGTTTGTCGACAGTTATACAACGGCGCAAAGTGTTGCGCTGCGCATCGCCAAGGAGAGCGGTGTACCGGCAACCCGGCGCGATGTCTTCCTCGACCCGGACGTGCGGCCCGGCACGATCGCCAGGGAGTTTGCACGCCTCGAAAAACTGGCGCGGGAGCGCGGGACGGCGGTCGCCATTGGTCACCCTTATCATTCGACGCTGGATTTTCTGGAACGGGCGCTTCCATCACTGGAGGCACGGGGGATTGATCTTGTTTCGGTGGGCAGCATCATTCCCGCAGCCAGGCATTGATCGGAGCGGCGGGATTTCGTATTAAGTCAGATAATTGCGGTATGCCACGCCACAACCGGTGGCTGCCGGTTGAACAAGCTGTAACAATTAGCGTCTACCATCGTGATCCTGTTTGCTGTTCTGGAAGGACATGTCGGGTTTCAAGTCAAAAATGTATCCGGGTGACTGGCTGAAAGCGGCAACGCTTGCGCTGGCCATGCTGTATGCGGTTCATGCTGGCGCGCAGCAAGCTGGCGATGAAGTTGCCTGTACGATGGATTACAACCCGGTCTGCGGCGTTGATGGCAGAACCTACAGCAATGAATGCATGGCCAATGTGGCGGGTACGGAGGTTGCGATCGCCGGCGAATGCACGCCCGTCGATAACGAGGGCGTCGAGCGCCCGGAAATCGATGAAGCGACATACTGCCCCGAAATCTATGCGCCGGTTTGCGGCATCGACGGCACGACTTACGGTAATGAGTGTTTTGCCGCGGAAGCCGGTCTCGAGGAGGTAACGCCGGGCGCCTGCGCGGTCGAGGAAGAGGCCTGCCCTGCGGATATCGATCCGGTCTGCGGGGTTGATGGCAACACGTACAACAATATCTGTCTCGCCAGCGCTGCTGGCATCGAAGTTGACACCATGGGCGCTTGCGCAGGTTCGGTATGCCCGGACATTTACGAACCTGTCTGTGGTGTTAACGCGCGAACGTACAGTAACCGCTGCGAGGCCGAGCTCGAGCGAATCCCGGTGCAAAGGTCCGGTGCCTGTGACGTCAACAATTGTCCTGACGTTTTCATCCCGGTATGCGCGCAGGACGGCACGACGTATGCCAATGCCTGCGAAGCGCAGGCAGCTGGCATGGACACCGTTACGCTGGGGGCCTGCAATGCACGCGCATGTCCATCGATGTATGTGCCGGTGTGCGGCGCCGATGAGGTGACCTATGGCAATGCCTGCATCGCGGAACGCGCCGGTGCACGCATTCAGTACGCGGGACTATGCGAAGCGCAGGGACAAAATTGTCCACCCGACTACCTGCCGGTTTGTGGTCTTGATGGCGTGACTTACGACAACGACTGCCAGTTGAATAACGCAAACGCCCAGCTTGCATACGCAGGGGCGTGCGTGGGGCAATAATCTATTCCGGCGTCGCTCGCTCGGCTTCGGTCTCCCCGATAACGGCGTCGATCCCTGTCAAAAGTCCGGCGGCATAATCGACAATGACCGCCTGGCTTCTCCGGGACTCGTCTCGCCCAATCAGGGATAGGTGTAGCTGGACTGAATGCCGAGCGGTACACCAATGGCGTAGTAGATCAGCAGGAAGACTGTCCAGGTCGCGAGGAACCAGATTGAATACGGCAACATCATCGCGGCGAGCGTTCCGATCCCTGTGCTTTTCACGTAGCGCTGGCAATACACCACGACGAGGGGGAAGTACGGCATCAACGGTGTGATGATGTTCGTGCTGGAGTCGCCGACACGATAAGCGGCCTGGGTCAGGTCTGGCGATACGCCCAGCGTCATCAGCATCGGCACGAAGATTGGCGCGAGCAAGCCCCATTTTCCACTGGCCGAACCGATGAACAGGTTGATAAAGCCGGTGAGCATGACGATGCCGACGATCAGAACAGATGGATACTCCTCGAAGGTCTTCAGCGCTTCGGCACCTTCGAGTGCGAGCAGCGTCCCGAGGTTAGAGGCGCCAAACGCATATACGAACTGTGCGATGAAGAACATGATGACGAGGTAATAAGCCATGCCGTGCATCGCCCTGGTCATGCCTTCGATGACATCTTTAATGCCTTTGAACGTGCCGGACACGTAGCCATACACGATGCCGGGGATCAGGAACAACAGGAAAATCAGGGCAACGATAGAGCGCATGATTGGCGCGCCAAAGCTTGCGAGGTTGCCATTGGCGTCACGCCAGGCTGAATCCGCCGGGATCAGTGACAGCGAAAGAACAACGATGCCAAGCACCATGACGCCCAGCGCCCAGCGCATACCCCTGCGCTCCTTGTCGCCGAGATCGTGCATTTCCGGCAGGTCTTCCTCGTCGCCGTCGACCGTGAGGCCCTGGACGCGTGGCTCGACCACTTTTTCGGTAATCCACCAGCCGAGTGCGATGATCAACGGAGCGGACGCCGTGGTGAAGAAGTAGTTATTCAGTGTATTGACCTGGACGTCGGGCTCCAGTATCTGTGCGCCACCCTGCGTCAATCCCTGCAGCAGCGGATCGAGCGCTGCCGGCACGAAGTTCGCCGAGAAGCCGCCCGAAACACCCGCGAATGCTGCCGCGATGCCTGCCAGGGGGTGCCTCCCGGCGGCATAAAAGATCACACCACCGAGCGGAATGACCAGGACATAACCTGCGTCGACTGCCGAATGACTGACGATACCCACGAGGATGACCATCGGCGTCAGCAGTCTTTCCGACGTAATGTTCAAAAGACCGCGGATACCGGTCGTGATGAAACCCGAATGTTCGGCAACACCAATGCCGAGCATCGCGACAAGGACCGTGCCCACCGGGCCGAAGGTTACGAAGGTATTTACCATCCCTGACAGGAAGGTCGTCATCGCACCGCCGGTCAACTGGTTGATGATAACGATCGGCTCTCCGGAACGTGGGTCGACCACGCTGAACGAGACATACGACAAGAGCCATGACAGCAGCCAGACAATAAACAGCAACCCGATAAACAGAACGGACGGATCGGGCAGTTTGTTGCCGACCCGCTCTACAGTGGCGAGCATTCGGTTGGCCAGGCTCCCACGAGCCGGTGCATCGCTCTGATTCGATTCAGACATGGATTTTCCCCGGACGAACTTCTTATTAACCGCGCAAGGCACGATTTGCTTATGGGGATAGTTTACCAGTTCAAATACGGCCAATTTCCCCTTTGTGATAGCTTTAGCGGTCAGGAAAGGGTCATAAAAAACAACAAGAGAGCCTCCAGATGATCTATATCGCCGTCGTCGCAAGCTATGTGCTGTTGTTGATCGGGATCAGCGTCTACAAGAGTCGAACGGTCAAGACTGATGAAGATTTCATGGTCGCCGGCCGCGGCGTGCCGGTCTATATGCTCGTCGCAACCCTCATCTGCACATGGATCGGGTCAGGCAGTCTTTTCGGAACAGCGGGGCTCACCTTTCGTACCGGTATATCCGAGTTGTGGTTTTCGATGGGCGCCTGGATTGGCATTCTCATCGTTTACATGATCGCGGCGCGGGTACGGAAGATCGCGCAATATACGCTGACGGACCTGCTCGAGAAGCGGTATAGCCAGCTCGCAAAAGTGCTGGGCACGATCACGATCATTATCGCGTACATGGTGATCGCCGGTTACCAGTTCAAAGGCGGCGGTCGCTTTATCTCGATACTGTCGGACGGCGCTGTAAGCCCCGAAACCGGCATGATTATCGCCGCCTTCCTGATCGTCGGTTTCACAGTGCTGGCCGGCATGGTGTCGATCGTCTCTATCGACATCTTCAACGGCAGCATTATGTTGCTGGCAATGATTGTCACCCTGCCCTTCGCTGTCATGGGCCACGGCGGTGTCGACGCAGTGATCAGCACCATTGAAGCAACCCGGCCCAGCCACCTGTCGATCATGGGCGGGCATGATTTTGTCTGGGTGATCGGGATTGCGCTGCCTACCTTCCTGCTCCTCATGAGCGAGTCGAGCATGTACCAGAAATTTTCCTCAGCCGATAGCGCATCAAATGCGCGCAAGGCTGTCATGGGCATGTTTATCGGCGTTATCGTCATCGAGGTGCTGATGATGCTTATCGCGCTGGTTGGCTTCGCGATTTATGCGGACGATCCGCGTTTTTTCATGGCCGACGGCAGCATCAATCGTGCGATGGCCGAAGAGATTATCCTGCGTATCGGGTTTGAGCGGATGCCGGTGATCGTTGGGTCGCTCCTTCTTGCGGCAGGTTCCGCCATTATTATCTCAACAGGTAATACCTTCCTGATGGTCACGTCGACCAACGTGACGCGCGATATTTTCCAGGCTTTTTTCTATAAAGATGCGACATCTGCGCAAATCGTCTGGATTCAGCGGATGTGCATCATCGGCATCGGCCTGCTCGCCTACCTGATGATGAGCCAGTTCGAGACGATCCTGGAGATGGCGCTGATTTCCTACACGATGATCGGTGCGTCTCTGGCGCCGGCTCTGCTCGCCGCATTCTTCTGGAAGCGGGTCACACGAATCGCCGGCGTCATGTCCATTGCGTCCGGCATGTTGACGGTGATCACGATCACGGTACTGAATTCCGTGTTCAGGGACAGTGGCACGTCGATCCTCGGAATCCCGTTCCCGATGGATACGGATTACATCGCCATTCCGGCGGTGATCGTTTCAGTATCGACGCTGGTCATCGTCAGTCTCGTGACACCGAAACCACTTGACAGCGATTGGCAGGAATTCATGGGGGGTGACCCCGAGCCGGCGATACCACCGAAGCCTTAGGAGAGGCAGTCATGCAGACGGCTTCACCTTTAGCCGGTTGCCCCGCCCTCTTCCTCGTCGTCGGGATTTTCCTCCCGAATCGCGAAAATCCTCGACATCACGATGCCCAGTTCAAATAACAGATACACGGGCACAGCGAGAAACGTCTGACTGATGACGTCGGGAGGTGTGAGGAACATGCCGACGATAAAAGCGCCGAGGAATACGTAGGGACGCGCCCTGGACAGTTTCTTCGGTGACGTCAGTCCGGTCCAGACTACCAGTACCGTTGCGATCGGCACCTCAAACGCCAGGCCGAAAGCAAAAATGATGGTCGTGATGAAGTCGAGATACTTGGAGATGTCCGTTTGCACCTCGACGTTCTCCGGCGCAACACCTGTGAAGAACCCGAAAATCAGCGGGAAGACCAGGTAATACGCGAAGGCGACGCCAAGATAGAAAAGCACGATGCTCGAAGCCAGCAACGGCATCGCGAAATGCTTCTCTTTTTTGTACAAGCCGGGCGCGATAAAGGCCCAGACCTGGTACAGCACAACGGGCATTGCGATAAACAGCGCGACGAAAAACGTCAGTTTGAACGGGGTGATTAATGGTGACGCGACTTCTGTCGCGATCATTTGCCCGCCAGGCAATACCTCCATTAATGGCTCGGAGGCAATCGAAAAGATGTCTGCCGACCACGGCAACAGAACAATGAAGAACAAAATCGTGGTGCCAACGATCTTGAGTAATCGATCACGCAACTCGACAAGATGTGAAAGGAGCGTGCCTTCGACAAGATCTTCTTCTGTCGATTCTGTGTCGGTGGTTTCTGTCACGACGATTCTTGCTCTTTTTCCTCGGCATCAGCCGCAATGACATCGTCGGGTGACGCTGGATTCTCCGCAGCCTCTTCGACAGCGTCGCGTTCCGCTTCGGATGCGGCGCGATCGGCTTCATGATTGACGTCGTCGCCGACGCCGGAACCCGGAGCTTCTTCATCATGGTCCGGCAGGTCGTTGTCGTGCGATAACGTGTCCCCGGGTTCTTCTGACGGTGTGGTGTCCGGTTTCGTCGACGGCGTGCGCGAAGAAGGCGGTGGCTTGATGGTCGGCGACTTGTTGATGTCGAGCTCGTCTTCGAGCTGTCGCTTCATCACGCGTGTCATACGGCGTGCCTGGCCCAGCCAGCCACCGACCTGGTTAGCGATTCGAGGCAATCTCTCCGGGCCCAAAACGATGAGCCCGATAACCATCAAGAGAACCAGCTCCTGGCCACCGATACCGAACATACGAAGAGGGAAACTTAGCCGTGGTTTTCTTTGCTGGGTTCTTCGGCAGGCGTGTTGTCGAAACTTGCGTCTTCAGACTGTTCGCCGATTTGTTCGGTGGACGTCTTATCCGCGTCATCCATTGCCGAGCGGAAACCCTTAACCGCACCACCAAGATCTGAACCGAGTGTTTTGAGGCGCTTGGTACCGAAAATGGCGATCACGATCACCAGTACGATCAAAAGCTGCCAAATGCTGACATTGGACAACATGTCTTGCTTCTCCCGGGACTTGCGTCCTCTCGTTTAATCTCTAATTAGCCCGCTCAAGGGCGGGGAGGAATTATGTTCATGATACCCTTCGATGCGCAACAAAACCGTACGAAGATCACGCCTCGAGCCAGAAAGTCACGGGGCCATCATTTACCAGCGATACCTGCATATCCGCGCCAAAAACCCCGGTTTCAACCGCCGGCAGGCGATCTTCACAGGCGGCGACAAAGCGTTCGAAATAGTCATTACCCATCTCCGGCGGCGCTGCCCGCGCAAAGCTGGGGCGTGCGCCTTTTTTTGTGTCTGCAGCCAGCGTGAACTGCGGCACCACGAGCAACTCGAGTCCGTCGTCAACGAGGCTCCTGTTCATGCGGTCTTCCGCATCGGGAAAAACCCGGTAGGTCAGCACGCGTTCGACCATGCGACTGACCCGGGCATCGTCGTCTTCGGGCTGGACCGCCAGCAAAACCAGCAATCCCCGTCCAATCCGGCCTGTGACAACACCGTCGACCGTGACGCTGGCCTCGCTGACGCGCTGGATCAGGGCAATCATCGTCTGTTTGCATCCCGATAATTGGGCGGCCCGCCATCATACCGACCACCCAGCAGGTCGCAAGTCCGCGCAAATCATGGCATTTCGCGGGATTTCGGGGCTCGCTGACCACGCTTGGTGCCGTGGCACCCTCATCCTGGCGGCGAAATCCGTGTTCGCTGGCGCCGAACCGCGCGCCAGGCGGACAAATCTGACGCAAGGATGCCCGGATCAGGATGCGACGTTCCACGGATGGGGCCCCGACCAGGCCGGTCGGGGCCTTTTTGGCCTTGTGGATAACCCATTTATCATCGAAATTACCTATTAATCGACCAAAAAATCCCACTAATCAATCGTTTATATAAAAGTGGTAATAATTATCTAATAATTGGGTAATATTTAATAAAATGTGGGAAAAATTTTAAGTTTCACGATCCGCCGCGGCCAACTACACTGTCCGGCTCCGATAATTATGGATACGGACCCAAACTGATGAAGCGACGACACTTTGTGACCGGCATGGCGGCGGCAGGCGCCGCGGCGTGCAGCCAGGGCACGGATACGGCGGCGACCGGTGCGGGTGCCCGGACGCAGGAAACCTTCGAGTGGAACATGGTGACGGCGTGGCCGCCCGGGCTTCCGGGGCTTGGGGTCGGCGTGGAGAATCTCGCAAGGCGCATCGAAAGGGCGTCAAACGGGCGGCTCAGGATCAAGGTGTATGCAGGCGGGGAGCTCGTGCCCGCGCGGGAAGTGCTGGATGCGGTCGCCCGTGGCACGGTGCAGATGGGGCATGACTCTGCCTACTACCATCGCGGCAAACTTCCGGCCGCGCAGTTCTATACGACCGTTCCGTTCGGGCAGACAGTGCACGAGATCAATGCGTGGATGTATTACGGCGGTGGCCTTGAGCTCTGGCAGGAAATGTATGCCGAAAAATTTAATGTCATCCCGTTTCCGGCGGGTAACACTGGCGTGCAGATGGCCGGCTGGTTCAACAGGGAAATCAACTCGGTCGAGGACCTGCGCGGCCTGAAGATGCGTATCCCGGGTGTCGGTGGCGAAGTGATGCACCGCGCCGGCGTATCGCAGATCAGCGTAGATCCATCAGACATTTTCACGTCATTGCAGACTGGCGTAATCGATGCGGCAGAGTGGGTCGGCCCCTACAACGACATTTCGCTGGGTCTGCACACGGTGGCGCGTTACTACTATTACCCGGGCTGGCATGAAATCGGGCCGCAACTTCAGTGCACGATTAACCGCGACGCCTGGGCGTCATTGCCGGCCGACCTGCAGGAAATTGTTGCGACCGTCTGCCAGGCTATCAACACGGATATGATGGCGGACTACACGTGGGGCAATGCCGTCGCGCTCGAAGCAATCAAAAACGATCCGAACGTAGAGCTGCGGCGTTTGCCGGATGACGTATTACGACTACTGAAAAGTCTGAGCGAGGAAGTCATCGAAGAGATGGCTGTCAAGGACGAGTGGACGGCGCGCGTCAAGGCTTCGTTTGACGAAGCGCAGGCCAAGCTGATTCCGTACAACGAGATATCCGAACTTGCCTGCATGAATGCCCGGAACCTGTAGCTAAACAAGTACCGGAGATACCAGTGACAGGAAACGAAAGACCATTTCGTTTTTACGACAATCGCCAGAAGTACCTGGCCTTTGTGAATACCTGTGACGAGAAGTGGAAGGTTGCCGAAAGGGCTGCACAGGAGCTCCCATACATTAAGCCAACGCCGCCTGCATTTCGTCTGTTTGATGCTGGCATGGGTGACGGTACCTTGCTGGCCCATTTATTGCGGGCGATGCATCGACGTTACCCGACCATTCCTTTTTATGTTGTGGGCAAAGAAATCAGTCTTGAGGACATTCGCCTGTCACTGGAGAAAGTGCCCGACCGCTTTGTCGAGCACCCGGCGAGCGTGATCATTCTGACTAACCTTTATTATGCGGAGTCGCCCTGGCTGATGCCGAAGAATGTTGAGAAGGCGTCGGCCCTCAACTGGATCGAAGTCTCGCTTGAAGGTGACTCTGCGCACGGCTTTGGTGAACAATTGCGCGCACTCGACGACCAGCTGGTCGATGGCTGGCAGGTCAAAGCCAGCCCGAAAACGGGTAACCCGCATTACGTCCGGCCGACGGTGATGGTCATTTATCGTGAAGACCAGCGTTTCCTGCTGGATGACGTTATTCCGAAGCGCGGCCAGGCCGGGCAGGGCAACTACGATCTTGTGGTGATCTCGCAACCCTGGCGCGCACGGATGGGCGCGGACTTCAAAGTGGAGAAAGTGTTGTCACCGCTGGTGCAAAGTCTGGCACCCGGGGGCAGGGCGCTGACGTTTCAGTCGGCGGGTAACGACCCCGGCCTCGAACTGGTCAGGGAGATCTGGCCGGACGAGGACCCGTTCAAGGTGGACAGGCATGAACTTGCCAGCACCCTGAAAAACCATCTTGGCACCAACGCGCGGCACTACAACTTCAATGTCGGGAATGACGAAAAAGCACTGTTCCGCTACAGCATGCATACGCTTCCGGAAGAGATAGGCGAGTCAATCGGAACCTCGACGTTGTTTGCTGCATGGAATGCGGCGATCTATGTGTCACAGATCGAGGACGAGCGACTGGAGCCGGTCGTGTCTTCCGGCGGCTATCTCAATGCGACGGCGAAGATTCTTCACGAGCACAACGGACTCTGGTTCAACGACGAAACATTTACGGTTTCGCGGAAGCGTCGCTGATCAAGGACCGTAAATGCGGTCCGGCAGCCAGGTCACGATGTCCGGAAAAATTGCCAGGATGACAAGCGCCGCGATCTGTATGCCGACGAAGGGGATCACGCCACGGTAGATCTGTTCCGTGGTGACTTCCGGCGGCGCTACCCCGCGCAGGTAGAACAGCGCGAAGCCAAATGGTGGTGTCAGGAATGATGTCTGCAGGTTGATCGCGATCATAACGCCGAGCCAGACCGGGTCAAGGCCCATTGCCAACAGTACTGGCCCGACAATGGGCACAACGACGAACGTAATTTCGATGAAGTCGAGTACGAAACCCAGCAGAAACATGACCAGCATAACGACAAGGACGGCACCGATCACACCGCCTGGCAATGCCTCCAGTACCGCACGGACACCTTCGTCGCCCCCATAGCCCCGGAATACCAACGAGAATATCGACGCCCCGATGAGGATCATGAATACCATGCTGCTGATACGCAGCGTGCCGCGCATGATCTCCCGCAGGCGATCGAGATCGAGCGACTTCCTTTGCAGGGCAATCAGCATGGCGCCCATCGCGCCAACACCCGCGGCTTCGGTCGGCGTCGCAAAGCCGCCGAGAATAGAGCCGAGCACGGCGAATATCAGGATCAGCGGCGGCGCGATCGCATGCAGTACTCTGCCTGTCGTCACGACATCGCCATCTTCCTGAATATGTGCGGGCATCGAGTCGGGCTTAACGATGGCCGTGATGACGAGATAGGTGACGTAGAGCGCCACGAGTAAGAGGCCGGGAATCAGCGCGCCCGCAAACAGGTCACCAACAGAGACGGTGTCGGGTGAAAAATTGCCCTGCGCCAGCTGTGCCTGTTGGTAGGCTGATGACATGACGTCACCGAGCATTACGAGGATGATCGACGGGGGAATGATCTGTCCGAGCGTTCCTGACGAACAGATCGTGCCCGTCGCAATCTCCGGCGAGTAGCCGCGCTTCAGCATGGTCGGCAATGACAAAAGGCCCATGGTCACGACCGTTGCGCCAACGATGCCGGTGCTTGCCGCCAGCAACATGCCAACGAGCGTCACAGAAATACCGAGTCCACCTCGCAAGCTGCCAAACAAAGCACTGAGCGTCTCGAGCAATTCCTCGGCAATCCGTGCCCGTTCCAGCGTGATGCCCATGAACACGAACAAGGGTACGGCGACCAGCGTTTCGTTGGTCATGATGCCGAATATCCGACTTGGCAGCGCGGAGAGAAAAGCCGCTTCAAAACTGCCACCGAGTACACCGCCAAGCGCGAACAGGAGCGCTGTGCCACCGAGCGAAAAAGCGACGGGAAAGCCTGCCAGCAGCAGCAGGACGACGCCGATAAACAACAAAAGTGCGATCCACTCCATGTTTAGCGACCCCGGATCTGCGCCAGCGAGCGCATTGCCAGAGACAGGCTTTGCAGCAGAATTGCCACCGGCATCAGCAAGAGCGCCGATTTCAGCAGCGGGATAGCCGGGTAGGGTAATCCGCCCGCGTCCCGGGAAACTTCCCTGATACGCCACGAGATCTGCACGTACTCGAGGCACTCGACGAGGAAGAAGATGCAGAGCGGCACGACAAAAACGATGACGCCCAGCAGGTTAACGATCGCCTTTCGGCCTTCAGCCATTCGCCGATAGAAGATGTCTACCCGAACATGTCCTTCCTGTTGAAGCGTGTAGGCCGCGCCTAGCATAAAGACCATCGCATGCATCCAGGTGACGGACTCCTGTAACCAGAGCAGGCCGGTATCGAACGCATAACGAAATACAACGACGACAAAAGTACCCAGCACCATCGCCAGCGTGAGCCATGACGCCGCGCGGCCGGTGGCAACACTGATTCGATCGAGTACCGAATGCGCTTCGGCGGATTCTTCTGTCATCAGCGACGCCAGAAAGTCGGCGTGATCAGCACAAGTAAAGTAAAGATTTCCAGGCGGCCGAGCAGCATGCCGAAGATAGCCACCCATTTAGCGGGATCGGTCAGCGTCATAAACCCGGACGCTACCTCGCCCAGCCCCGGGCCCAGGTTATTGAGCGTCGCAGCCACCGCCGAGAAAGCGGTTACCTGGTCGAGCCCGGTCGCCATCATCAGGAGCAACATGATGCCGAACACAACAATGTAGACAGAGAAGAACCCCCACACGGCGTCGACGATCCGGAAGGGTACGGCCGACCTCCCGAGCTTGACCGGAATCTCTGCGCTCGGGTGAACGAGTCGCTTGATCTCCCGCGCGCCCTGCTTGGAGATCAGCAGCCAGCGGATGACCTTGATGCCGCCGGCCGTCGAGCCCGCACAGCCACCAACGAAACTGGCCAGGATCAGGAGCACGGGGAGGGCGCCAGGCCATGCGGCGTAGTTCGCCGTCGTGAATCCTGT
The DNA here is from genome assembly GCA_964630795.1 of uncultured Woeseia sp. Classification (GTDB taxonomy): domain Bacteria; phylum Pseudomonadota; class Gammaproteobacteria; order Steroidobacterales; family Woeseiaceae; genus SZUA-117. The sequence continues at coordinate 44,617 of CAZVWF010000001.1, forward strand.
CGTCGTCGCGATAGAGACAGCCTGGAAGATACCGTTAATAATGGAATCGCCCCAGTTGGCATAAGTGTCCAGCAGCCACAGTGAAACGACGACAATAGCCGACAGTACCAGCAGCACGAACAGGTAGGCCCGGAATTCCGGGTCCTGGCGGTAATGGCTGACCGAGAGGTGTTTCCATGCGAAGAAATGCAGGGAGAAGTTAATACCGGCGAGGATCATGAAGACAATCGCGATCAGGTCGATCGTGGTGCTGTTGAAGTAGCCGATCGACAGGTCGTGGGTCGAGAAGCCACCGATCGCCACGGTCGAGAAAGCATGACAAATCGCATCGAACAAGGGCATGCCGGCGAGCCAGTAGGCCAGTCCGCAGACCACGGTGAATCCGAGGTACACGTACCAGAGGGCCTTGGCTGTCTCGGTAATGCGTGGCGTCAGCTTGGTGTCTTTTACAGGGCCCGGTGTTTCCGCCCTGTAGAGCTGCATGCCACCCACACCGAGCATCGGCAGCACTGCTACAGCGAGAACGATGATGCCCATGCCGCCCATCCACTGCAGTTGCTGGCGATAGAACAGGATGGAACGCGGCAGTGTGTCGAGATTGGTGAGCACCGTTGCGCCGGTCGTTGTCAGCCCCGACATCGATTCGAAAACTGCATCGGTGAATGACATGGAGGGCACTTCGGCGAGCAGCAACGGTAGTGCACCGGCGGTGCCGAGTACCGTCCAGAAAGACGCGACGACCAAAAAGCCGTCACGCAGGCGCAGGTCCTTGCTCTTGTTTCTGACGGGAAGCCAGGCGAGTGTCCCCGTTACCAGGATCAGGACGAAGCTTTCGACAAAAGGCAGCCACGACTGATCGTTGTAATACCAGCTGACGGCCAGCGGCGGCAGGAGGGAGACGCTGAACATCATCAGCAGCAGCCCTAAAATGCGTTGTACGACGGTCCAGTTCATTGAAGTCCGATGGCCGCTCAATCGTCAGACAAATGAAACGCCGACCTGGAACAGGTTTTCTATCCTGTCGATCTTGCGACGGTCCGTCATGAACAGAATGACGTGATCGTCTGTTTCAATGACCGTGTCGTGATGCGCCATGATCACCTGGTCCCCGCGAACGATTGCGACGATTCGGGTGCCGCGCGGCAATTCGAGGTCCTCGATTGTACGACCCACGACGTTGGATTCCCGCTGGTCTCCGTGTGCGACGGCCTCAATCGCTTCTGCAGCACCCCTTTTCAGCGAGTGCACTTTGACGACGTCGCCACGGCGTACATGCGCGAGCAGGGAGCCGATGGTGATTTGCTGCGGCGAAATAGCGATGTCGATGGAGCCAGACTCAACGAGCTCGGCATAGGACGGCCGATTAATCAGCGCCATCACTTTCTGGGCGCCGAGACGCTTGGAGAGCATCGCGGACAGAATATTCGCTTCCTCCGCGTTGGTCAGCGCGCAGAATACGTCAACGTTGTCGATGTTTTCTTCCAGCAATAGCTCTTCGTCGGCAGCGTCACCGACCAGCACGATCGCCTTGTTGAGTTGTTCCGAGATGCGACGCGCGCGGTCCGGGTCGCGCTCGATAATCTTGACCTGGTTCGTTTGTTCCAGCGCGAGGGCAAGCTGGACGCCGATGTTGCCACCACCGGCGATGGCAACGCGCTTGACCGGATCCTCGAGCGGACGCATTTCACGCATGAACACGCGAACGTCCTGGCGTGCCGCAATGAAGAAGACTTCGTCGCCATCATTTATGACCGTATCGCCCTCCGGTTTGATGGACTTGCCATCACGATAGATTGCGGCAATGCGACCCTCGGTATTCGGTATGTGTTCCTTCAGCGCCGCGATCTTCTGACCGACCAGGGACCCTCTGCGATCGGCCCGCGCACCGACGAGACGAACACGTCCATTGGCGAAATCGAGCACCTGCAGGGCGCCGGGATACAGAATCAATTGTTCAATGTACTCGCAGACCAGCTGCTCGGGACTGATGCGCACGTCGACCGGTATCGCGTCCTGCGTAAAGAGCTTCCTTGCGGTCATATACCTGGATGAGCGAATGCGCGCGATCTTGGTGGGCGTGTGGTACAGCGTATACGCGACCTGGCAGGCAACCATGTTGGTCTCGTCGGTGTCCGTCAGCGCGACGATGATGTCGGCATCGTCTGCGCCGGCACGCGCAAGGATATCGGGATAGGCTGCGTGCCCAACGACGGTACGGATGTCCAGTCGGTCCTGGAGCTCCCGCAGGACTTCGGCGCGCATGTCGACCACAGTGACCTCGTTGGCCTCCTCACGCGACAGATGATAAGCCGCGGATGATCCAACCTGGCCGGCACCGAGTATAAGTATTTTCATTATTAAAATACGGCCTTCAAGGTGGGCGATATTTTACATCAGTTCCGGTCGGGAATAACCAGCGCCGGGCCCTAATCGGGGCTTACATAAAATCGAGGTTGGCGTACGCCAGAACGAGAATCTTGGTGCCAACGTTCTCGAAGTTCACTTCGACCTGTGCATGCGCTCCCTGGCCACTGCAGTTCAGTATGACGCCGTCACCGAACTTCGCATGCCGCACGCGTTGCCCGAGCCGGACGCCGAGTTCTGATTCAGGGCTTGTGCTGTTTCGACCACGGCCGCTACGGGTGTTTCTGCCTGGTATCGGGCGGCTGACTTGCGCGCGTGGCCGAACCTCCTCGACCAGTTCCGTGGGAATCTCGGTGATGAAGCGTGACGGCTGCGAGAAGTTGTCCATTCCGTGGAGCCGGCGCTGCTCGGCGTGGGTGATGTACAGCGTCTCCTTGGCGCGCGTTACGCCGACATAGCAAAGTCGTCGCTCTTCCTCGAGTCCCTGCTGGTCGCCGATGGATCGCTGGTGTGGAAAAAGTCCGTCTTCCATCCCGCACAAAAATACCAGCGGAAACTCGAGACCTTTGGCCGAGTGCATTGTCATCAACTGGATGCAGTCCTCCCATGCATCCGCCTGGCCCTCGCCGGCCTCGAGAGCCGCATGTGACAGGAAGGCATCCAGCTCGCTCATGTCGTCGGTCGGATCCTTCTTGAATCCCTTCGCCGCACTGACCAGTTCCTCGAGGTTTTCCACCCGGGTCTCGCCACGCTCGCCCTTTTCCTTCTTGAAGAAGTCGATCAGGCCGCTGGCGTGGATGACGTGATCGACCTGCTCATACAGATCGAGCCCGGCGGTTTCCTTTGCCATGCGCTCGATCAGGTTCAGGAAGACGACCACCGCCGAAGACGCGCGACCACTGAGCTCACCGCTGGCAACGGCGCCCGCCGCCCGCCACATGGAGCATGCATTGGCGCGGCCGTAGCTGCGCATTATCTCGACGGTGCGTGCACCGATGCCCCGGGTGGGTCGATTAACGATTCGTTCGAAGGACGAATCGTCATCGCGATGCGACAGCAATCGCAAATAGGCGAGGGCGTCTTTGATTTCCTGGCGCTCGAAAAATCGAAGACCACCATAGACGCGGTACGGCAGCCTGGCATTGATCAGTGCCTCTTCAAGGACACGCGACTGGGCGTTGGAACGATACAAAACGGCGGAATCCGAACGCGCGTTTCCCTTGTCGCTCCAGTCACGCAGGCGCCCGATAACAAAATCCGCCTCGTCGCGTTCGTTGTAGGCCGAGTACACCTTGATGGGCTCGCCCTCGGCGCCGTCTGTCCAGAGCGTCTTGCCCAGCCGTGAATCGTTGTTTGCGATAACAGCATTCGCCGCGTTCAGGATGGTGCCGGTAGAGCGGTAGTTCTGTTCCAGCTTGATGACCCTGGTGCCGGGGAAATCCTTCTGAAATTGATGGATGTGTTCAACGCGCGCACCACGCCAGCGGTAAATGGACTGATCGTCATCGCCGACGACAAACGGTGTTGCCGCTTTTCCCGCGAGCAGCCGGAGCCATGCGTACTGGATTGCATTGGTATCCTGGAACTCGTCAACGAGCAGGTGCTCGAATCGACGTTGATAGAAGCCCAACACATCGGGGTTGTCGCGAAAGAGCTCGTGTGCGCGGAGCAGGAGTTCCGCGAAATCGACCAGGCCGCCACGGTCGCAAACTTCTTCATATTGCTGGTAGAAACTGATCATCTGCCGACGATTAGGGTCGTTGTCGTCGTCGAGGTGCTGTGGCCGCAGACCCTCGTCCTTCTGCGCATTGATGAAGTATTGAATCTCGCGCGGGACCCAGCGGTCGTCCTCGATCTCGAGGCTCTTGATCAGTCGCTTGACGATGCGGAGCTGGTCATCCGAATCGATGATCTGGAAATTCTGGGGCAACCCGGCTTCCTGCCAGTGACGGCGCAGCAATCGATGGGCCAGGCCGTGAAAGGTGCCGATCCAGAGGTGGTTCACCGGCATCTCGAGCAGTGACTCGATACGCCCCCGCATTTCCGCAGCAGCTTTGTTCGTAAATGTTACGGCAAGCAGACCTTGTGGTGAGACACCCTCGACGTCGATGAGCCAGGCCGCTCTATGAGTCAGGACACGGGTCTTGCCGCTTCCCGCGCCGGCGATGATTAGCATGGGCTCAGCCGGTCCTGTGACAGCTTCGCGCTGCGCTTCATTGAGCGATTCAAGGATTGGCGTGACGTCCACGGGACTGCTTTTGGGAGCCTCTAAAGGTCGCGCAGTCTATCAACATTCGGTGCCGCGGACACGGCACCTTTTCGTCAGTGAGGCGACAGGGTTGGTGAGATCGGCGGACGGCAGGAGTGGCCTGGCCGCGGCCGTATCCCAAGCGTTCGCGCTGGATCGACGTCGCGACCGCGCAGGTTCGGGCGAAACGCCGGGCGGTCGATGTGCGGTTCCAGGAGCATTGCAGGGTTTTGAGAAATAGACCCTGTCGGTCAGTGCCAGGCTCCGACCGCTTTTTTGACGGGATGAGCTAAAAAGGCAGCCGAATAATGTAGTAGTGATCAATCAGCAGTGCTGCGAACAGGTACATCAGGTAGGCAATCGAGAAGCGGAATACCTGCATCGGGATTTCCTTGTCGGGATCCCTGCGCATGCGTATGGCCCAGTAAAGAAAGCGACCGCCCAGTATGAGCGCTGTGACCAGGTAAATAAGCCCGCTCATGCCTGTCAGGTAGGGCACGATCGTGACGAGTACGAGCAGTATCGTATATATGAGAATATGCTGGCGCGTGAATTCCTCGCCGTGGGTCACTGGCAGCATGGGGATGCCCACGCGCTCGTAGTCCTCGAGCTTGGCAATCGCCAGTGCCCAGAAATGCGGTGGTGTCCACATAAAGATAATCAGGAACAGGATGATCGCATCGACGTGTATCTCGCCCGTTACCGCCGTCCAGCCAAGCACCGGTGGGGCCGCGCCTGCTGCACCGCCAATGACGATGTTTTGTGGCGTCGCGCGTTTCAGGAAGACCGTGTAGATGACGGCGTAGCCGATCAATGAGGCGAACGTCAAAAGTGCCGTAAGCGGATTGATGATGAACCAGAGAAGCAGCATCGACAACGCGCACAGGATGAACGCGAAGGTCAACGCCTGGACGTCGGACAATCGGCCCTGGGCGACGGGGCGGTTATGCGTGCGTGACATTTGCAGATCGATGCGCGCGTCCAGCACGTGGTTGATGACCGCAGCTGATGACGCCGCCAGGCCGACGCCGAGGGAACCGACGACCATCGGCTGGATGCCTGGCCATCCCGGCACGGCGAGGACCATCCCCACGATAGCCGTGAAGACGATCAGCATAACGACCTTCGGCTTTGTCAGCTCGTAGAAGTCGCGCCATACCGCGCTTTGTAACAGGGTTCCTGCGGCCACAATGTCATCCTGTCCGCGCCAGTCCCGGCAATTGCCGGACGTCAGCCACCGGGTCTCGCGGATACAGCTCCGGTGGGAAATACATTATGAGGTTTGCTTGAAGATCCAATAGGTAGATGCCGCCGGGCGCCGTTTCTTTGGTCTTTAGTCCTGCAGCAGTTTTCGAAGCCCTTGTTTTCCAGGATTTTCAGTCCCGGGCGCTCCTCTCGGTGAGCACTCTATCCGGCTCGGTATCGGCATGCAAGAAGACCTCGACCGCCCGTTCCATCTCGTGATCCAGCGCGTGCCAGTCCAGGCGGCGAGCGACGGCAGCGTCGAATCCGCGTCGACACAGGCGATCCGATCCCGCCGTGTGATGACGAGGATTGAAATCGCCCCGGCCTAGCTATCGGCCCGGGTGCTCAGAAATTGCTTATGTAAATGCCAGCCGGCAATTCCGCTGACTACCATGGCCATCGCGAACCACTGAAAGGCGTAACTGTAATGCGTCATCGGGCCGCTGACATCGGGCTCCCAGCGGCGGACGAAGCCTTCTTCCGCATCCGGGTGGAGCAGCAGCACGGTCGGTATCAGTGCTTCACCGAGTTCCGCAGCGACCTCGTCCATGGTGGGATAGAAGCCGACACGGGGCCAACTGTGGTGTTCCGTAAATGCCTCGTCCGGCCGAATCGCAACGCGCGGGAGAGATCCGGACAATCCCAGGACTGTGCGGCTCTCGCCGTGAATGGAGAGATCGACATCGGCTGTCTTTGGCACCCAGCCACGGTTGACGAGTAACCAGTCGTCGCTGACGGACGGTTTGAACGGCGTAATCACGTAGTAGCCGATCTGGCCGTCCTTTGGAATGTTGTCGACGAGGATCTGGCGATCATCGACGTACTGACCGAAAACTTTGATGCGATCAAATGGCTCCAGGGCGGCAAAGTCCGAAGGCGCTTCGAAGATCGCATCGCTTTCGAACAAGGAGAGTCTGGCCTTCTTCTCGACTGCCCGATCGAGTTGCCAGAAGCCGAGCGAAACAAAGATGCCAATGAAGACTGCCGCGGCAACCAGCGGCAACCAGCGCAGGAATGTTTCATTCTTTAGAAGGTCATCAATCACGAACTACTTGCGCGCCCCGTTACATTGCCCTGATGGTTGATGAATTGCGTCGCGACCCTCATCGAGATTGCGTGCCGACGCAATGGACCGGTGGGCGATAGCGAATCGGAACGGCCGCTCGAAAAGTCCGCGCAGTGTACTCAAAGGTTTCTGGCCGTGCAATCGGCGAGGCGCTACGAAAAGATTATAAAAAGCTTTGAAAACAATTAGTTAAAATTCACCAGCCGGTGGCGGGACACACCGGTTAGCGGGCATCCATCAGGGTCTTTGCCGGCGCTCTATCGTACCGGGATCGACACGAAATTCGCCCGCGTCCGGTCGTGGTCCCGAGCCCCAGGCATGGCCAAAAACAAGCTCGAGCTCTATGGCGATACGACCCGAAGCATCGTGGCCCGTAAATTCCGGGGCCAGGGTTCGGAAAGGCGCGTCTTCTTCCGATTGCGGTCGGCGAATGGCACCGCAGGCAGCGAGATCGGCAAGCAACGCATCGAAGGACGACCAGGTGATCTGCAGGCGGTCTACATCCAGTACGGGGTCTCGCAGGCCTGCCCGCATCAGCGCATCGCCGACGTCATGCATGTCGGGAAACTTACAGATTTCCATCGCCACATCGAGGCTTTGCACTGCTTCACGGAACTCCCGCATGCTGTCCGGGCCGAGACTTGCAAACGCGAAGACAGCATTCTTGTTCAATACGCGATTCATCTCGGTAAAACAGCCGTCGATGTCAGCGACCCAGGGCAGCACCAGGTTCGCGAATGCCAGGTCAACGCTTTGGCCGGGCATTGGCAGTCGCAGTACATCTGCCTGGACCTGACGGACTTTGGAAAAAAAGCGCCGCTTCTTCTTTGCCCGGGCAAGCATCTGTCCTGAGATGTCGATACCGATAACGCGGCTGCCGGAAAACGATCTGGCCAGGCGCTCGCTACCGGTGCCGGACGCGGCGCCAAGATCGAGAATGACTCCCCGGTTGATTGCGACAGGCGCCAGGCGATCGAGCAGTGCGTCGCAGGTACTTCGATGTACGTAGTCCGCGTCATCGAACGAAGCTGCGGCTGCATCAAATCGCTGCCGCACGTTGTCGACGGAGTTGCTGCCTGAATCTACGCGCATGGCGCCAGTATACTTTTTACAGAGGTAAGCGGAATTCGCGGCGTGCAATGGTTGGCTTTGCGGCACAGGCTCGGATGGTGTTTGGTGCATCACGGCAACTCCTTCCACGCCTGTGTGTTTTGTGCGGCTGCTATGAAAGCTGCACAGGGATTTGCGCGCAATGCGAACGCATATTGCCGATAAATGATCACTACTGTTGTCGCTGCGGCCAGCCCCTGGATGCCGCGGACAGCGACGCCGAGCCGTGTGGCGCCTGTATCACCCGGCCCCCGATCTTCGACATTGCGCGAGCGCCGATGCGTTACGCCTTTCCGGTCGACGTGGTTCTGAAGAAGATCAAGTTCAGTCGCCAGCTTGTTTTTGCACCACCGATGGCGGAGCTCCTTTACCGGGAAGTCGGACGCTTGTTTGCGGACTGCGACGTACTGGTTCCGGTACCGCTTTATCGCTGGCGGCACGCGCGCCGGGGGTTTAACCAGGCCGATGAACTTTGCAAACCGCTGGCCAGGCGGACTGGCCTGCCGATATTGATGTCAGCAGGGCGACGCCGGGCGACGCGATCGCAATCCGGTCTGGATGCGCCGGCCCGGGTCAGAAATGTACGCAATGCATTCGTCGTCGATGCACCACTTCGATACCGTTATCCCCTGATTGTCGATGATGTCATCACGACCGGCGCGACCTGCAATGCGCTGGCGCATGCACTGAAAGCGGCGGGGGCGGAACGGGTAGCAGCAGTGGCCGTAGCGCGCGCTTCGGACCTATGAGCTGGCGAAGGTGTAGTGCAAAACGATGCCGATGAATACGATCATGCCGATGTAGTGGTTGTGCAGGAACGCTGCGAAGCAACCGGCGGGTTGACGATCCCGGGCCAGCCACTGGTGGTAACCCATCAAGATGGCGGCGATGAAAACGGTGCCGTAGTACCAGAAACCGAGCCCGGCCATGTCGCCCATGAACGCGAGTGCCGCAAGCATCAGCAACTGCAGCCCGCCAATGACAAACAAATCGGCGTCGCCAAACAGGATCGCGGTCGACTTTACGCCGACTGCCAGATCGTCTTCCCGATCGACCATCGCGTAAAAAGTATCGTAGATCAGTGCCCAAACGATAGCGGCGCCGAAGACCAGCCAGGCCAATTGCCTGGTTTCGCCGGTTTGCGCGGCGAAAGCCATTGGTACAGCAATACCGAACGCGGCGCCAAGGACGAACTGCGGGATCGAGACGAAGCGTTTGATAAATGGATAGACGATAGTCAGCGCGGCCGCGATAACAGCGATCAGCTGGGCGGACCTGTTCAGCATGGCTGCCAGGCCAACGGCAACCAGCGAGAGCGCGACAAATAACGTGAGCGCTTCGGCGGGTGCTACGGCGCCGGAGGCAATGGGACGCGTCCGGGTGCGTTCTACGTAGGGATCGATATTGCGATCTGCGAAGTCGTTCAGGACGCAGCCGGCGCTGCGCATCACGATCACGCCGATAACGAAGATCGCGAAAACACCGGGATCCGGGTGGCCTTCTCCCGCCAGCCAGAGTGCCCAGAGTGTTGGCCAGAGCAGCAACCAGATGCCGATCGGTTTGTGAAGGCGCATGAGTTCGATGTAATGCCGGAGCTGTGTGACGAAGCCCGACGTCAGCCCAATTGCTGGTTTCTTATTGACTGGAGAGTTTGCCGCCATCATTTGCCAAGGGAGCCATCAAGCCGGCAACGAGTCTAACCTATTTGCGTTGCTTCGGACGATGGCTGGAAGCGCCCGCCGTAACTCACACCTTGCCGTAGTGATGGGCATCGCCGAGCCAGCGCGTAACGATCGCCCGTTCCCGGTCGCTGTCTTCACCAGCGATGACGCCGGCCGCCTTTTGCACGGCCGGCATAAAATGAGCATCGCGGACGAGATTGGCAATGCGGTACTCCGGCAACCCGGTCTGCTTCGTACCGAGTAATTCACCCGGACCGCGCAGTTCGAGGTCTCTCTGGGCAACGACGAAGCCGTCATTGGTTTCACGCAAAACACCGAGCCTGGATTTCGCCAGTTGCCCGAGCGGCTGTTTGTACAGCAAGACGCAGTGGCTCCGCTCGGCACCACGGCCTACGCGGCCACGAAGCTGATGCAGTTGTGACAGGCCCATGCGTTCCGAGTTTTCGATGATCATGAGACTGGCGTTGGGCACGTCGACCCCGACCTCGATGACAGTCGTGGCCACGAGGACATCGACGTCGCCCCCTTTGAACGCGCGCATGACTTTTTCGCGTGCCGCATTTTTCATGCGACCATGTACGAGGCCAACGGTCAGGTTATCGAGGGTGTCCGACAGCATCTGGTAGCTTGCTTCTGCCGCCTGGTAGTCGAGCACATCCGATTCGTCGATCAGAGGACAGACCCAGTAAGCCTGTTGTCCGTCGGTACAGGCTTCGCGGACACGTTCGACGACTTCCATGCGACGCGTATCAGGCAGCGCTATCGTCGATACCGGTTGTCGACCCGGCGGTAGTTCGTCGATGACCGATGTGTCGAGATCCGCGTAAGCCGCCATTGCGAGCGTGCGCGGAATAGGTGTTGCAGTCATGACCAGCTGATGCGGATGACCGGTCCCGGTCTTGCCTTTGTCCCGCAAGGCGACTCGCTGGTGGACCCCGAAGCGGTGCTGTTCATCGATGATGATCAGGCCCAGCTTAGAGAATTCCACGCCCTCCTGGAACAGGGCGTGTGTACCGATGACGATTTGTGCCCGACCGGAGCCAATGGCTTCGAGCGACGCTTTGCGTTCGGCCTGTTTCTGGCTGCCGGACAACCAGGCGAGCTCGACGCCGAGCTTGCCAAACCATTCGTTGAAACCCGTCCAGTGCTGCTCAGCGAGCAGCTCGGTTGGCGCCATGACGGTGGCCTGCACATCGCTTGCAACCGCCTGCGCACAAGCCGCCGCGGCAACAACGGTTTTGCCGGAACCGACGTCCCCCTGGATAAGACGCATCATAGGATGCGGTTCTTTCAGGTCATTACTGATCTCCGCAATGACACGGTTCTGGGCGTTCGTGAGCGCATAGGGAAGACTGTCGATAAATTGCCGTTGCAACGCAGGACCGGGGCCGAGGGGCATAGCCGCTTCACGATTGGCAAGATTTCGCAAATGGCGAAGGCTCATGTAGTGCGCAAGCAACTCTTCGAATGCCAGCCGTGACTGGCAGGGGTGTGTGCCCGATTCGATGCTATCGATATCCACGTTTGATGGGGGTGTATGCAGGTAGTCGAGTGCTTCGGCCAGCGTCGGTAATCCAGGGTCTTCCACGACGGACGGTGGCAACAATTCAGCGGGCGGGTTGCCACGCATCATCGCCAGCGCCTGGGCAACGAGGTTTCTCAACCGACCTTGCTGGATGCCTTCAGTAAGCGGATACACGGGCGTCAGGGAATCGTTGACGACAGGCGATTGTTCCTTGCCGAGAACACGGTACTCGGGGTGAACGATCTCCAGTCCGACCGGCCCGGCCCGGACATCGCCATAGCAGCTTACCGTCACGCCGGGCTGAAATTGCGCCTCCTGCTGACGTGAAAAATAGAAAAAGCGCAGGGTGAGTTGCCCGCTGCCATCGCCAACCCGAACCAGCAGGCTGCGCCGACCTCGATAGACCGTCTCTGCGAGCAATACTTCGCCACTGGTCAGGCAGCGCATGCCCGGTTTCAGTTCGCCGATTCGATGGAGGGTTGTACGATCCTCGTAACGCAGCGGCAGAAAAAACAGCAGGTCTTCAACCCGATGAAGATCGAGTTTGGACAGCGTTTTCGCCAGCGCCGGACCGACACCCTTGAGAACGGTGAGTGGATCGGATAGGTCGCCCATGGGAGCCGCGCTGAATACTGACTGACGGTCTACTTAAGAGACAGGATGGCTTCCGCTTCGATGTCCGTTCCCAGCGGTAATGATGCGACACCGACAGCAGCACGTGCGGGGTAGGGCTCATTAAAGTACTGCGCCATGACCTCATTGACCGTCGCGAAATTGCCGAAGTCAGTCAGAAATATCGTGAGTTTAACGGCGTCGTCGAGACTGCCGCCGCCGGCTTCTGCGACCGCCCTCAGGTTCTGGAAAACACGATGTGCCCTGTCAGCAAAGTCGCCTTCAACGAGCGTCATCGTCTCCGGGTCCAGCGGGATCTGTCCTGATATGAACAAAAGGTTGTCCGACTGTACTGCCTGCGAATATGTGCCGATAGCTGACGGCGCACCGTTCGTATTAATGGTTATCCTGCTCACTTCACTCTCCGTTTGTGTTTTTATTTATGTATTGTCTCGTCCAACGCGAAGGACGTTCGGCATCTTGCGAATATTTCGTATGATCTGCGCAAGGTGGGTTCGGTCCCGCACCTGGAACAGGAAGACCATCACGGACACGTCGGGATTGGGATTCAACACCGACACTTCCTCGATGTTCGAGTCGGAATCTGCAATGACGGCAGCGATTTCGGCAAGGACGCCCGTCTTGTTAACGGTCTCGACATGAATCTGGCTCATGAAGTCCTGATCCAGGTCAGCCTCCCAGCTTACGGTCAGCCACTTCTCGGGCTGCTTCCTGAAGTTGATGAGGTTGCCACAGGAATTTCGATGGATGACGACACCGCGGCCGGCGCTCAGATAACCCATGACGTCATCGCCCGGAATCGGGTGACAACATTTCGCGTAACTAACCACCATGCCTTCCGTTCCCGCGATCACCAGGCTTGTTGGTGCTGGTTTTTTGTCTTCGGCCCTGTCGCCTGTCAGGAAACGTGCGGTTAATGGTGCAAGGCGTTCGCCCAGACCAATCTGTCCGAACAGGTCGGCGGGTTCCTCGAGACCGAGCTCATCGAGCGCTTCACGTAATCGGACCTTGCCCACTTTGCGCAGCGATGACTTGAGATCCTTCAACGCACGATCGAGCAGGCGTTTGCCGAGATCCTCGGATTCGCTCACACGCATATTCTTCATGTGCTGGCGAATGGCCGATCGGGCCTTCGCCGTCATGACGAAGCTCACCCAGCTGGGATTCGGTTTGGCGCCTCTCGCCGTAATGATCTCGACGGTCTGGCTGTTATGCAGGGTAGTGCGTAATGGCACCAGCGTTCGGTCGACCTTGGCTGCTACGCAACGGTTACCGATGTCGGTATGTACCGCGTAGGCGAAGTCGACCACCGTCGCGCCCTTCGGCAGGGGCATGATGTCGCCATTGGGCGTGAATACGTAGATCTTGTCAGGGAACAGATCGACCTTAACGCTCTCGAGGAACTCCTCGGAGGTGCCGGTCCTTTGAATCTCCTCGAGCCGCGCCAGCCAGTCGCGTGCGCGTATCTGTGGCGTCGCTGTCGTCTTGTCGATCGCTTTGTACTGCCAGTGTGCCGCAACGCCGGCCTCGGCAACCCGGTCCATGTTCGCCGTGCGGATCTGGACCTCGAGCGGCAGCCCCTTCGGCCCGAACAGCGTCGTGTGCAATGACTGGTAGCCGTTGATTCGCGGAATGGCGATGTAGTCCTTGAATCGCCCCGGCATCGGTTTGTACAGACCATGCACGATGCCAAGCAGTCGGTAGCAGGTATTGACGTCATCCACGACAATGCGAAATCCGTATACATCAACGACATCGCTCAAAAGCCGCTTTTTGCCAGCCATCTTTTTGTAGATGCTGTAAAGGTGTTTCTCGCGTCCGCGCACCTCGCCATCGATACCTTCTTCCTGCATCGCCTTCATGATGCGCTCGGAAATGCGCTTGACGATCTGGCGCTGGCTGCCTTTGTTACGTTTCAGCGCGTTTTTCAGAACCGAATACCGGAAGGGATAAAGGTAACGGAAGCCGAGGTCTTCGAGCAGCACCTTCATGTGATTGATGCCCAGGCGGTTGGCGATCGGTGCGTAAATATCCAGTGTTTCACGGGCGATGCGGGCCTGTTTCTCTCGCGGCATCGCCTCCAGCGTTTCCATGTTATGAAGGCGGTCCGCAAGTTTGACGAGAATGACGCGAATATCCTCGATCATCGCGAGCATCATTTTGCGAAAACTTTCGGCCTGCGCTTCGGTGCGGCTCGTGAATTCCATCTGGTCCAGCTTGCTAACACCGTCGACGAGTGCGGCGATTTCCGAATCGAACTGTTCCTCGATCTCCGTTATCGAAAACTCGGTGTCTTCGATGACATCGTGAAGAATGGCAGCGGCGATGGTCTGGCCATCGAAGTGCATGTCGGCAAGCGTCTGGGCGACGGCAACCGGATGGGAGATGTAGGGCTCGCCCGACACCCGCGTCTGCCCCTGGTGGGCCAGCGCGCCAAACTCGTAGGACTTCATCACCTGCTCGATATCCTCGGCAGGCATGTACGCTTCCAGCGTCTCGACGAGCTGCTTTATATCCCTCCTACGTCGGGGCGACGTACCAGGCAGTTTCGACAGGAGGGCAGCTGCGTAATCCATAGCTCATCTTAACGCGTGGCTATGGTTTTCGGGCGACGTTTAGTCGCCGATAGAGATTCCGCGCATGGGCAGGAAGTCATCGGCCACTTCCGGTTGCATGAACTCTTCCGTGGAGGGCTGCTCGATCTCCTCCAGGATGGCCGGCGTGATATGACCATCAGCGATCTCGCGAAGCGCGATAACGGTGGGTTTGTCGTTCTCAAGTTCGACCAGGGCGTCGGCGCCATGCGCGACGCGGCGGGCCCGTTTGGCAGCCACGAGCACCATTTCAAAAATGTTGTCGATGTTTTCCAGACAATCTTCGACCGTAATTCTGGCCATGAAACCTTAACTCCAAATCCTGTAGGGGCCGGCCCGGCGGGCACTATTCAAACCCGGGACTCACCAGTTTATCGCAGAACCGTCAGCCTAAACCAGTATATTTTTAACCCGTTCCGCGAGGGCGGGATTGCTGGCCCGCGAATTCCGGCTCTCGCCCTCGATGATGGCCTGGAGATCCTCGACCGCCTGGTCGAGGTCGTCGTTGATGATGACGTGGTCAAATTCGTGCCAGTGGGACATGTCACCCAGGGCGTCCCGCAGCCGACGTTCGATCACCTCGTCGGAATCCGTCTTTCGCCCGCGCAGCCGTCGTTCCAGTTCCGGGCGGGATGGCGGCAGGATGAAGACAGTCACGCAACCAGGCATCGAGGCCCGCACCTGTTCTGCACCCTGCCAGTCGATTTCCAGCAGGACATGATTGCCCCTGTCAATGTGTTCCTCAACCTGGGACCGGCTCGTGCCATAGTGGTTGTCGAACACGATCGCCGATTCGAGCAACTCGCCCTGTTCCTTTAGCGCATTGAAGGCGTCCTTATCGACGAAGAAATAATCGCGGCCGTGTTCTTCGGTCGATCGCTGTTTGCGCGTCGTGTACGAGATTGAAAACGTCAAGGAAGGGTTCTTCTCGATCAGTTTCTTGACGAGCGTCGTCTTGCCGGCACCCGATGGTGCCGCGATGACGAAAAGCGAGGCGTTAGCGGTCACGGACATTACTCGACGTTCTGGATTTGTTCCCGCATTTGCTCGATCAGCACCTTCAGGTCGACTGCTGCCTTTGTGGTGTCCGAGTCCGCCGATTTCGAGCCCAGCGTGTTCGCCTCCCGATTGAGCTCCTGCATCAGGAAGTCGAGTCGGCGACCGACCGGTTCGTCGCCGGCCAGCGCAGCGCGAACCTCGCTGACATGACTATCCAGGCGGTCGAGTTCCTCGTCGACGTCGAGTTTCTGGGCAATCAGCGCCAGCTCGGTCTCAAGCCGTGCCGGATCTGCGTCGATATCGAGCTTGTCGATTCGCTCCTTTTGCCTGGCGTGAACCGCATCGAGAACTGCGGGCATTCGCTCCCGGACAGTGGCGGCGATCGACAGGATCTCGGCAAGACGGGCTTCAATCATTCCGGCGATGCGGCCGCCTTCGCTGGCACGCATATCGACCATGGCCTGCAATGCCTTTTCCATCAGCGCCAGCGATTCCGCAAACAAGGGTTCCGTATCGACCTCCGGTTCGGCGACAACGCCCGGCCAACGCAGGACATCGACCGGGTCCAGGGGTTGCGAGTCGGGCAGGAGTTTTGAAATCTCTCCAGCACGCGCTGCGATTTGTGCAACGAGTTCCTCGTTGAGGTTCAGCTCTTCCTTGTTACTGCCGCCGCGCTTCAGGTAGATGGAACACTCGACCTTGCCGCGCTTCAGCGATGCTCCGATGCGGTTGCGCAGATCGAGCTCTTTTGCTCGCAGCTCCTCCGGCAGACGAAACTGGACGTCGAGATAACGGTGGTTCACCGCGCGCATCTCGCAAGTCATCGTGCCGAAGGCCGTTTCGGCGGTCTCACGGGCAAAGCCCGTCATACTGTTCAACATGAAAAATCCCGGGACATACGCAATTTCTGGTGTTCCATCACAGTCCGGACACGACGGTCCCGCAATAATGGAGCCGCAAAACTACAGGCGGTATCGTTGCAGCGTATCTGTGGTTTTTTTTATTCAGGCTTTTATTTTAAGCTGACTGGCTGACTCGGGCCAGCAAATTAAGGTCAATCGTCCCGGTAATGAAAATCGAATACACAAAAGTGTCTGCGCTGGGCGATCGGCAGGACAACCAGGACCGGGCCGCGGTCATTGTTTCGGAGCATGCCGCGATCATGCTCGTTTTCGATGGTATGGGTGGTCATGCAGACGGCGCCATCGCTGCGGAAGTCGGGATGAAGACGGTCCAGAACCTGTTTACTTCTGCCAGTCTGCCGCTCCTGGATCCCCAGGGCTTTCTCTATATGGCGTTGTCCCAGGCGCATGATGAAGTGGTGAAGCTGGGTCAGGACCACGAAGTGGACCTCAGGCCCCGGGCGACCTGCGCGGTTTGCCTCGTCCAGGAAACCGGCAGTTGGTGGGCGCATATTGGCGATAGTCGCATTTACCTGATGCGGAAGGGTCGTGTCGTTACCCGGTCCCGGGACCACAGTCACGTCGAGGTACTGATCCAGGAAGGGGCCATTACCGAAGAGGAAGCGCTGATTCATCCGATGCGGAATTTTGTCGAGTGCTGCATCGGCGGCGATGCACCGGTACCGGACATGAGCATCACCCGGAAAATGCCTTTGAACGACGGCGACGTGCTGCTCGCATGTTCAGACGGATTATGGTCGGGGATGAGCAACTCGGAAATCGCCAGGATCTCCGCGCGTACATCCACGGGCCTTGCGGAAAATCTCAAGTCGCTGAGCATGAAGGCGCTGGCGGTGAATGCGCCTTACAGCGATAACACGACCGGTATCGCGCTGCTCTGGCTCGAGGACTGATTGTCCATCCGAATTCGCAGTCGGCACGAAAATCTCCCCAATTCGATCGCGCAATAGCGGTTACACTTCGACCTGATTGGCAGGAGAAGACTTCATGAGACCCAGTGGTCGCGCAGCGGATGAATTACGGCCGGTGCAATTCATCGTCGATTACACCAAGCATGCAGCCGGCAGCGTGCTGGCGGCGTTCGGTGACACCCGGGTGCTTTGCACCGCGAGCGTGGAAAACCGTGTGCCGCCATGGCTACGTGGTGGTGGCACAGGCTGGGTGACCGGTGAGTACGGCATGTTGCCTGGCTCGACGCATACGCGCTCGGGTCGCGAGGCAGCACGTGGCAAGCAGTCCGGAAGAACCCAGGAAATTCAGCGGCTCATCGGTCGGTCGCTGCGTGCGGCGAGCGACCTGTCTGCGTTGGGCGAACGAACCGTAACGCTGGACTGCGATGTGCTGCAGGCGGATGGCGGAACGAGAACTGCCGCAATCAGCGGCGCCTTTGTTGCCTTTCGGGTGGCGATGAATCGGTTGTGCAGCGACGGAAATCTGAAAAAGAACCCGGTGCACGGTCGGATCGCGGCGGTGTCTGTGGGTATTTTCGAAGGCACGCCTGTACTTGACCTGGACTACGACGAAGACTCGCAGGCGGAGACCGACATGAACATCGTCATGAACGACGCGGGAAAATTTATCGAAGTGCAGGGCACCGCGGAAGGCCATGCATTCGACCGAAAAGAATTCGATGCATTACTGGCGCTTGCGACGAAAGGAATCGACGAGATTGTCGAAGCTCAGCTAAAGGCCATCGATTCGGCGCGCTGAGCTGCCGTGAACAGGATCGTACTGGCGTCCGGCAACGCGGGAAAAATCCGGGAGATTGCCGACATCTTCTCGGAGCTCGAGATCGACATCGTCTCCCAGGCCTCATTAGGCGTCGAGTCTCCCGAAGAAACCGAGGATACGTTTACGGGCAATGCGCTCTTAAAAGCGCGTTTTGCCGCTCTGCGGTCAGGACTGCCTGCGATGGCAGACGACTCCGGTATATCAGTCGACGCACTGGGAGGCAGACCCGGTGTGCGTTCTGCACGCTATGCGGGCGACGACGCGACCGATGAGGAAAACCTCGACCTGTTGTTGCAGGAACTCGCGGATGTGCCGGATGATGAACGCGGTGCCGGCTTTCATTGTGCAGCCGTCCTGGTGTGGCCCGACGAGGCGCATGAGGACATTGTTGTCGAGGCGGTGTGGCGCGGCCAGATTCTCCATGAGCGGCGCGGCGGCGGCGGGTTTGGCTACGACCCGGTTTTCCTGGATCCCGGTCAACAGAAGACTGGCGCCGAGTTGACGCGCGAGGAAAAGAACCGCATCAGTCACAGGGGGAAGGCGTTTCGCACTTTGCGTGACCAGGTGCGGGAACTCGCCCGAACCGGGTGATGGCCGCCGGTTTTCCACCCCTCTCCCTGTATCTGCATCTTCCGTGGTGCGTTCGAAAGTGTCCGTACTGTGACTTCAATTCCCATCGTGCCGGCGATAGCGCACAGAAAGATCGTTACGTCGCTGCACTGATAGCAGACATCGACCAGGAAGCCTTGCGGGCGGGGCGTCGATCGATCGAAACGGTTTTTCTTGGTGGCGGTACGCCCAGCTTTTTCAGCCCGGAAGAAATTGACCGGATCATCAGTGCGTGCAGAGACAGGCTCTCGCTGGCCTCCGACTGCGAGATCACGATGGAAACCAATCCGGGCACGGTGGAGCATGGCAATCTCGCGATGTACCGCCAGGCTGGGGTGACACGACTTTCCATCGGTGCGCAGAGTTTCAACGCGGAGATGTTGAATGTCCTCGGCCGTATTCACGGCGCGGAGGAAATAAAGAAGACCTGCGAAGAGGCGGACAAGGCCGGCTTCGACAGCATCAACGTTGACCTGATGTTTGCGCTGCCCGGCCAGGATCTCGCCAAAGCGACAGCCGACATTGAATCATTGCTCGAACTCTCTCCGTCACACATCTCCTGGTACCAGCTAACGCTGGAGCCCAACACGGTTTTCCACCGCAGACCGCCGCCGGACATGCCCGATGAAGATCTTGCGTGGGATATCCAGGAAACCGGCAGGCAATTGCTGGTCGCCGCCGGTTATGAACAATACGAGGTCTCGGCGTTCGCCCGACCGGGTCACGTGTGCCGCCACAATCTCAATTACTGGCAATTCGGTGACTATCTTGCGGCGGGTGCCGGCGCGCACGGCAAGATCACCGACCGCGATGGCGTCATTCGACGATACCGCAAACCCGCCAATCCCCTGTCCTACATTGAACAGGCGGAGGCCACCACCCTCGATCCGGCCACGGATACCGTGTCCGGAGCCGATGCCGGATTTGAATTCATGCTGAACGCACTTCGCTTGTCGGCAGGCGTTTCCCCGTCGCTGCTGGCGGAGCGAACCGGGCTCGAGCTGGACAGTCTGAGCGAGCAAATCGACGCGGCGGTGGCGGACGGATTGCTCGAGAATCCGACAACGGGCCGTTTGCGCCCGACGGCGGATGGATTTCGCTTGCTCAATGAGTTGCAGGCGCGTTTTTTACCCGAATGAGGGGCCGCCGAGAAAGGAAAAGGGGGTCCGAGAGCACCGGGGGCGGCGATCCGGGTGCCAAAGCCGTTATGCACAAGAGGCGGTGTCTCCCGGAAATTCCGCAAAATAGACGCAGAAATTCAGCCGACTTTGCTAGAATGAACTATAAGTTATTGATTTAAAATTAAATATCAAATTGGACACAAAATAGACATATTCGCAACTACTCTTTAAAAATCCCCACTTACGTCATCCGTTCAAATTTTCTTCACAGAGTTATCCACAGGATTTGTGGATAAATCCCTGCATTCCCGGGGACTTGCGCAACGGGGGGCGTACCTATATGCTACGCGCCCTTTTTCCAGCGCTTGGCCCTGAACAGGAAGACCCGACATGAAAGCCGATATTCATCCGAACTACAGCGACACCAAGGTGACCTGTAGTTGCGGCAACGAATTCACCACGCGCAGTGTGCTCGGTGATGACCTCTCCATCGAGGTTTGCTCGGCCTGTCATCCGTTCTATACCGGCAAGCAGAAAATCGTCGATTCGGGTGGTCGGGTCGACAAATTCCGCCGCAAGTACGGTATCGGCTAACGCAATTATTTGCGTCGCCCTGGGGCAAACACAAAGCTTCACTCATTGCTCACGTTTCCGGCTTTCGGCACCATGGTGTGTTGCGGGTCGGTGCTTCGCCGTGCCCGGAAAAGAAAGGTTTGAGGATCTATGACCAAAGAAGTATTTACGCTGACCAGTCCTGACGGCAAGACAATGGAACTGCCTGTCCGTAAAGGAACCACCGGCCCCGACGTGGTCGAAATCGGCCGCCTGTATGCCGAACAGGGTGTCTTTACCTACGACCCGGGATTCGTATCTACCGGCAGTTGTGACAGCGACATCACCTTCATTGACGGCAAGGAAGGTCTATTGATGTACCGGGGTTACCCGGTCGAGCAGCTTGCCAAGCATTCGAGCTTTATCGAGGTTGCGTACCTGCTCTTATATGGAGAGTTGCCATCGGCTGATGAGCTGGCCAGCTTCGAAACGTCGATTACGCACCACTCGATGCTCAACGAGGGTATGTTGCGATTCTTTAACGGCTTCCGCTACGACGCCCACCCGATGGCGGTTGTATCCGCCGTGGTCGGCTCGATGTCCGCGTACTACCACGACACGATGGACGTCAATAATGTGGGAGCGCGTGAAGTTTTCACGCATCGCATTATTGCCAAGCTGCCCACCATTGCCGCGGCTGCGCACAAGTTGACGGCAGGTCAGCCATTCATCTACCCACGGAACGACCTCAACTATGCAGAAAACTTCCTGCGCATGTTGTTTGCCGTACCGGCGGAAGACTACGAAATCGACGAAGTCGCCGCGGAAGCGCTCGACCTCCTGTTCATCCTGCATGCCGACCACGAGCAGAATTGCTCGACGTCGACCGTACGAATGGCGGGCAGCTCTGGCGCCAACCCGTACTCGGCGATTGCCGCCGGTATCTCCGCACTGTGGGGCCCCGCGCATGGGGGCGCAAATGAAGCCGTCCTGCGCATGCTCAAGGAAATTGGTGACGCGAAGAACATTCCGAAGTTTGTCGAGAAGGCGAAAGACAAGGACGACCCGTTCCGACTGATGGGTTTCGGCCATCGCGTTTACAAAAACTTCGATCCGCGCGCGACGATCATTCGCGAGATGTGCCACAAGGTCCTCGACAAGATGGGCCGTGTGGACTCGCCCCTCTTCGAGCTTGCACTCGAACTCGAACAGGTCGCGCTGCAGGACGATTACTTCGTTGAGAAGAACCTCTACCCGAATGTCGACTTCTATTCAGGCATCATCTATCGGGCGCTGGGCATCCCGACTTCGATGTTCACGGTTATGTTCGCGATCGGCCGAACGGTTGGCTGGGTTGCACACTGGAGAGAGATGATCACCGATCCGCACGGCCGTATCAGTCGTCCGCGCCAGCTCTACTCCGGACCCGAAAAGCGCGACTACGTGCCAGTAGAAAAACGCTGATAATCATCGCCCGCCACCGGGCGGGCGATTCTTTATTTGCTGCCCTCCCTTTAGGTGCCGATCAGGCTGTTCGATGTACCGGGTTTGGGTCAGCCGGCGGGTTCCAGGAGTTTGCGGACAGCCGAGGAGTCGGCACGTTGCATGGGCCGGCCGTCGACCGGGCTGATCGGTGCTTGTCTCATTCCATCGATGGGGAAGACTGTTGCCTCAATCGCGAGGTCATCGTGATGGAATCGATAGCCGGCGAATGTCTCCGCGCGATCACGACGGCTTTTCAGCCGACGTTCGTACGAACGCCAGCTCAGGCTGTTCTCGTCGAGTGTCATTGCGATGAGTTCCGGCGTGTCTGAAAAAACATGCAGGTTGACGGCGGAATTGACAGCTGCAGTGCCGTTCAGTACTGGACCGACCAGTCGCGGGTTGAAGGGTGAGAGGATCTCCATCGCGGCGAGCGCGGTACGACGAAATGACAGCAGGAGATCGAAGTGAGACTCGCGACCAAAGATCTGGTGATGCTCGCTGACCGCTTGCTGGATCTCCCGGTTACCCGGCAATGAACCACGCTTGTTGAGGCCAAGTCGGTCGGCCGCTTTGAGTTTTGCGATGCGGAAATCCTGGATGCCCTGGTCGACGATGATCCGTGCGGCTTCCTGGGCAACCAACTGCCGGGCGCGGTCGTTTACAGAAACTGTTCTCCTGCCCATCGCTCGAGCTCCTGGCTAAAAAAGGTTCCCGCTGTCGTCGGAGGTATTAAAGATGTCGGGAACCACGTCGTCTACCTCACACTCTGGAACCATGTCCTCGCGAAAGTGTTCGAACATAACATCCTCAAAGGGTGTCATTGCATCCACGGGACAGCCCGTTGTTTTCGAGATACGTACGCTGACGATACCCTCAGGCGTGTCCATCCGGTGATTCGGGACGCCATCCAGTGCCCGGCGGGCAAACTCGATCCAGATCGGTAACGCGGTTCGCGATCCTTCTTCCCGGGGTCCGAGGGTCGAGTCATCGTCATAACCAACCCAGACCACGCTGGCCATATCCGAATTGAATCCGGCGAACCAGGCATCACGGCGGTCATTCGAAGTGCCGGTCTTGCCCGACAGGTCGGTTCGTCCCAGTACTCGTGCCCTTACGCCAGTGCCGCGACGGATGACGTCGCGCATGGCGTCCTGGATGAGAAACGCGTTCTGCGGACTGATAATGCGCTCCGCCAGTTTGACATCGGCGAAAAGCCCGGGCTCGACCGTCGCGTCGGGCTGGTAGGTTTCACCCATGGAGGCCATTTGTTCCAGCGTCACCGTACCGTCGTCGAATGGCTGCTCGTAAATGGGGGCGAGTCGATCAATCGCGAGCGCGCCGCCACGGTCGATGTAAATCTCCTGCAGCAACGCTTCGTCAGCGCCAATAACTTTGTCGGATTCCGGAAAATGCACGGGATACTGTGGCCCGGGTTTTGGTGGTGGCTCCGGTTCATCGGCCGGTTCGCACTCGGGACAGACGACAAAAGGCTCGGCCCGGTACAGATGATTGCCGGTTGGCCCGATGATCGAATCGATAACGTAGGGCTTAACCGCATAACCACCATTGGCGAACGTCGCATAGGCCTGCGCCATGTCAAGCGGGGATGCATTGCCACCACCGAGAGCGAGTGATCCGTTCCTGGGAAGCGCAGCGTCATTGAAGCCGAATGGCGCAAGGTGCCTGACGGTGTTGCCGACACCGGTATTGTTGAGCAACAAACGTACGGACGCGAGGTTCATTGAGCGCACCAGCGCTTCACGCACGCGCTGGTCACCGTAAAAACGACCGCTGTAATTGACGGGTCGCCACAGGCGTTCGAGTGCCGTCGAGCTAATCACGACCGGCGAATCAGGAACGATCGTCGCCAATGTGTTGCCGTTCTTAAGGGCTGCCGAATAGATAAAGGGTTTAAAGGAGGAGCCCGGCTGCCTTGCCGACTGGGTGGCGCGATTGAATTTGCTTAGTGAAAAGTCGAGCCCTCCGACGAGGCTCGTTATTGCGCCATCCAGCGGATCGACAGACACAACGGCTGACTGCGCTGTTGGCAATTGTGCGAGTGCCCAGCCGCCGACGGTGACGGGCATTACATAGATAATGTCACCGGCGGTGAGTACATCCGCTACATCCTCGGGCGCCGGACCGCGCGTCTCGCGATCCACATACGGACGTGCCCATGAAATGCCATGCCAGGCGATCATCGATTCCGTGCCGTCCTGTAGAACGATGTCTACGCTGTTATTCGCTTCATTCAGTGCTGTGACGATGGCGACGGACAGGCCTGCCGGGTCGCCGTAGTCCTGGAGCTGGCGTTGCAGTTCCCCGGGCCACTCTGCATACGGCATGGCCAGGGTTTCCGGTTCGAGTTCCACGGTGGCAATCGGCCCGCGGTAACCACGGCGGCGGGTGAATTCGAGCAGGCCGTTGCGGACGGCATAGTTCGCAGATTGCTGCAGGCGCGAGTCGAGTGTCGTCATGACACTGTAACCGGCCGAGTATGTTGCCTCACCGTAACGCCTGAGCATTTCCCTGCGGACCATTTCAGCGACGTACGGTGCAGACAAATCATTCTTGGTGCCGTGCAGTCGCGACTCGAGCGGGTAGTCCAGTGCGTCTTCCAGCTGCCGCTCATTGATGTAGTCAAGGTCGTGCATTCGATTCAACACGTAACGGCGCCGCATGCCGGCATTGGCGGCACTGCGCACCGGGTTGTATTCGGAGGGTGCTGGCAGGACCCCCGCGAGTGTCGCCGCTTCGGCAATATTGATATCGGCGAGGGACTTGCCGTAGTAAACCTGTGCTGCCGCGGCGACACCGTAAGCCCGCTGCCCAAAGAACATTTTGTTCAGGAAGAGTGCCATGATCTCTTCCTTGGAAAACGCCTGCTCGATTTGCCAGGCGAGGAAGGCTTCCCTGAGTTTTCGCGTGAAAAGCTGTTCCCGGGTCAGGAAGTAATCGCGGGCAAGCTGCTGGGTAATTGTGCTGCCGCCGCCCGAAATCTCGCCGCTCCTGACGAGGAGCAGGAGCGCCCGCATGATGCCCTGGTAATCGATGCCGGGATGTTCGAAGAAACGACCGTCCTCGGCAGCGACAAATGCATGCACCACGAACGGAGGAAGATCCTCATAGTCGACCAGGATGCGTCGTCGCTCGCCAACCTCTTCTATAAGCCGGCCGTCACGGCTGAAGATCCTGAGCGGAATCTGGAGCGGAATCTCCCGGATGGTCTCGGCTTGCGGCAGACTGGGCGACACGTAGTGATAGGCACCGATCACCGTCGCGGCCGCGGCAAGGATGCCACTGACCCCGAGGCCCGCGAGCAGCGTGGCCAGGCGCGCATAGCGCCTTCTCTTGCTTAGCTGGCGGGACGTTCCGCTGCTTGTTTGTCGTTTCTGCATGATCCTGTTTGCTTCCGGGGTAACCGGTCAGTCACGGCAGAGGCGACCTGAAGCGAGCCCAAATTTCGCTTCCAGGGCGCTCCCGAATTGCCGTTATCGGGATATTGATCTCCAAATGTGGCATTCCGGTGGCACGGAGCTCGCCAGAGCGATCCGAACCCGGTCCGGATGATAGCGATCTTTAACTTCCGGCCGCAATGAATACAGGCGCCGGGGAGGGGTAAAGAATCAATATCGGGGCAGGCCAGCCGATGCCTACCAGTTCACGGAATACGCTGGTCCTGGTCAGTAATATAGGTTTTGCCTGGAACTTCGCGCATCCTGGACAAAGTCACGTTTTATTTAACATTTTATTGATATATAGTTAAATGGATTTGCTAAGTCTGAGTTTAGCATTATTCTGCAACTTGGCGACTTAGAAGGAAATTTACGTGCTTTTTGGAAAAAAATCACAGCCCCTGCTGGGTCTCGACATAACGACATCATCAGTGAAGCTCATTGAGTTGTCGCAAAGCGGAAAACGCTACCGGGTCGAGTCCTATTCCGCGGAACCCACCCCGCCGAGCTCGGTCAATGAAAAGGTGATTGTGGACGCCAGGTCTGTCGGTGAAGCCATCCGTCGAGCAGTAAAACGTGCGGGGCCGAAAGCCACTGATGTCGCCATCGCGATCAGTGGCGACGCGGCCATTACGAAAGTCATTCAGATGCCGTCGACCCTGTCCGAAAGGGATCTCGAGGGCCAGGTTGAAATCCAGGCTGACCAGTACATTCCGTTCCCGATGGAAGAAGTCAGCTTCGACTTCGAAATTGTCGGGCCCAACGAAAACGACCCCGAGTTGCTCGATGTCCTCCTGGTCGCAACGCGTACCGAGAATGTGGAGCAACGCGAGTCTGCCGTGCAGGCAGCCGGGTTGTCCGCCGAAATCGTCGACGTTGAAGCATTCGCCCTCGAAAACGCCTGCCAGCTCATGAGCCACCAGATTCCGGACGCCGGCATAGGACAGTCGGTTGCCATCGTCGATATTGGCGCCAGCAGCACCACCTTCAGTGTCCTGAAAGACCTCAAAGTGATATACACGCGTGACTTCGCTTTCGGCGGCCAGCAGCTGACCGAGGAAATCATGCGAAATTACGGATTGTCGATGGAAGACGCCGGGCGCGCGAAAAAGCAAGGCGGCCTGCCCAGTAACTACCAGCCTGAAGTACTCGAGCCTTTCATTGACGACATGACCCAGCAGGTCAGCCGTTCGCTGCAGTTCTATCTCGCCTCGGGCGGTGGCGGTCGTGAACAACCTGACATGGTCCTGGTATGTGGCGGTTGCGCCAACATTCCGGGTATCGCGGACGTTATTGCGAGCGGTGTTGGTATCCCGACGGAAGTCGGCGATCCGCTCGGTCAGATGAAGATCTCATCCAAGGCCAAGTCGCAAGGTGTGCACAACGACGCCAGTGCCCTCCTGACGGCCTGCGGACTGGCATTGAGGAGCTTCGACTAAGATGCCACGCATTAATCTACTTCCATGGCGCGAAGCCGAACGCAGACAGCGACAGCAGGACTTCATGGTCGCGCTTGTCGGTGCCGTGATGGCCGCCGGTGTGGTCGTCGGCGTGGCCTGGTTCATGTTCGTGCAGATGATCGACGATCAAAAAGCGCGTAACCAGCGCCTTGAAGCCGAAATCGCAGAGCTCGAAAAGAGCATTACTGAAATTGACGGCCTGGAGCGCCAGAAAGAAAGGCTGCTGGCGCGCATGGCTATTATTGAACAGCTGCAGCGCAGCCGCCCTGAAATCGTTCACCTGTTTGACGAAATCACTCGTCAGATGCCGGAAGGTGTCTACCTCAACGGCATGCAACAGCAGGGCAACGCGGTTGAATTGAAAGGTGTCGCACAGTCGAGCACGCGTGTATCGGCCCTGATGCGACAGACGGACCAGTCCGAATGGCTGACTGATCCGAGCGTAACGAAGGTCGAAACCACCGAGCAGGGTCCGGCACGCCAGGCTGAGTTCGTTGTAACCCTGATGCAGACGAGTCCGATGGCAGATGAGGAGCCAGGGCTATGAACTTCATAGAAGAGCTGCAAAGCCTGGACGTCAACGACATCGGCCGCTGGCCGTTCGTCTTCCGGGCCGGCGTAATCGGCATCGTCTTTGCGATCGTTGTGGGCCTCGGCATTTACTGGATCATCATCGAAGACAAGCACCCGGCACTGCAGCGGGCCGAGCAGGAGGAAATCACCCTGCGCGACGTCTTCGAGAACAAGCAGCGCAAGGCAGCGAACTACGATGCCTATCGCGCTCAGCTTGCACAGATCGAGCAGTCGTTCGGCACGATGCTTCGTCAGTTGCCTGGCGAAACGGAGATTCCGAGCCTGATCGTCGACATCTCGCAAACGGGCCTGGCCGCCGGCCTGCAGGAAAAACTGTTCCAGCCGCAGCCGGAATTACCGAAAGATTTCTATGCCGAGAAGCCGATCTCGATCAGCTTGTCGGGTGATTATCACGAGATCGCGAACTTCGTCAGCGGCGTTGCTGCATTGCCACGAATCGTGACCTTGCATGACATCAACATCACGCCGGATGACCCTAACAATTTCGACAGCCTGACACTTAAGGTGACGGCGAAAACCTATCGTTATATCGAAGAGGAGGGCGACTGATGAATGCGCTCTTCTCCAGAAACCTGGCCGTCGTCCTGCTTGCCGGATCTGCGCTTGGTGCGTGCGGCGCCGACATGGATGATCTCGACCAGTACATCAATGAAGTCAAAGCGCGCCCGGGTGGTCGTATCGAACCACTTCCCGAGATTACGCCTTATGAAGTATTCACGTACACAGCGGATGAGCAGGGTTTGCGCTCACCGTTCGTGCCGGACTCACCGCTGGTAACCGACGGCCCGGGTGATGGTTCTACACGGCCGGATCCGGACCGGAGCCGCGAGTTTCTCGAGGGTTTTCCGCTCGATACTTTGCGCATGGTCGGCACACTGGTGCTGAGTGATACGACCTACGGTCTGATCCAGACTTCCGATGGCCTGATCCACAGGGTCGTGCCTGGCAATTACATGGGGCAGAACGATGGTCGCATCGTTGCGATCAACGATTCTGCAATTGAACTTATTGAAATTATTTCTGACGGGATTGGCGGCTACCTGGAGCGAGATGCCGCCGTGTCTCTGGCGGACTGACGCCTGAATGAAATCGGGAGCTTTTGGAATGACGCTTAATATTAAGACAACGCTCGGCAATCACCGGCGTTGGGTCATGCAAATCGCTGCGGCGTTGCTTGCAGTCTGCGCCTTCTCTGTGAATGCGCAGGAGAGCAACCGTTTGCAGGATATTCAGGTTCAGAGTCTGCCGGGTCAGCGAGTGGAATTGAAGCTGATCATGAGCGGCACCGCACCGGACCCGCTGGCCTTCACTATCGCAGATCCGGCTCGCATCGCACTCGATTTGCCGGGAACGGCGCTGGGTTTGTCATCGCGACGCCGGGACGTCAACCTGGGCCCGCTGGACACCATACTGACCGCGGAGGCAGGCGGCCGTACTCGCGTCGTATTGAACCTGGACTCGATGGTGGCTTACGACACCCGCAAGAGCGGCAATACGATCTTCGTGACGCTCGGTGGTGACGGCGGCGACACCGGCGTTACGCAGTTTGCCGGCAGCGCCCCGCAGCGGGGCGCATCTCCGTCATTCGCATCAAGCGGTGCCCGCCAGATCAACAGCGTCGACTTCCGTCGCACGCGTGATGGCGGTGGCCGCGTAATGGTCAACCTGAGCGACCCGGGTACACCGGTCGATATTCGCCAGGAAGGTGGGCGCGTCGTTGCAGTATTCAAAGACACCAGCCTGCCGGCAGAGCTGATGCGTCGTCTGGACGTCATGGACTTCGCAACGCCGGTCATAACGGTCGACTCGCTGCGTACCAATCTCGATACCCGTATCGTAATCACTGCAGAAGGTAGCTATGAGCAGCTGGCGTACCAGTCTGACAACGAATTCACGATTGAAATCAACCCGAGGGTGGAAGCCGAAGAAGAAGGCTCATCGTTGTTCTCGGAAACGAAGGAGTATGAAGGCCAGCGCCTGACGCTGAACTTCCAGGACATCGAAACGCGTGCGGTGCTGCAGCTGCTGGCCGAAACGTCCGGTCGCAACATCGTCGTGTCCGATACGGTGCAGGGCAACGTCACCCTGCGACTGCGCAATGTCCCGTGGGACCAGGCACTCGACATCGTCATGACCACGAAAGGCCTTGATATGCGCAAGAATGGCAATGTCATCATCGTTGCGCCGACCGAAGAAATTGCGGCCCGCGAAACGGCTGACCTCGAAGCCCGTCAGGCAATCACTGAACTGGAACCGCTTTATTCAGAGTTTCTGCAGGTGAACTATGCCAAGGCTGTCGATCTCGCCGCACTGATTGGTGGTGAGTCGGGCCCCGGCGTCGGCACGAACAGCCTGCTGTCCGAGCGTGGTAGTGTCGGCATCGACGATCGAACCAACACCCTGCTCGTGCAGGACACCGCGGATCGCCTGCAAGACATCCGTCGCCTTGTGCGGGCACTGGATATACCGATTCGCCAGGTGCTGATCGAGTCTCGCATCGTTGTCGTCAATGATGACTTCAGCCGCGACCTCGGTGTGCGCTTCGGTGTCACGGGCGTCAACGAGAATTCAAGCGACGGCCTGATCTCGGTGACGGGTACCGGCGAAGCCAGCGACATCATCGTTGGTTCCGCGCTTGGCAACATGGCGAATACGGGTAATGCATTCCCGGATTCGGCACCGGGCATCGCAGACCGTTACAACATTAATGTGCCTGTTGAGAATCCGGCTGGTCGCCTGGCGCTCGCAGTACTCGATTCCGACTACATCGTCGATCTCGAGCTGACCGCACTGCAAGCAGAAGGGCGTGGTGAGATTGTTTCGACACCACGACTGATCACGGCCAACCAGAAAGAAGCGCGCATCGAACAGGGTGTGGAAATTCCGTACCAGGAGTCTGCTTCTTCGGGCGCCACGACGACGCAGTTCAAAGAGGCCGTGTTGAGCCTGACTGTGACGCCGCAGATTACGCCGGACAACAACATCATCATGGACCTGCTTGTTCAGAAGGACAACGTGGGCGAACTGACGCCGAGCGCGACGGGCGGCCTCGTACCGAGTATCGATACCCGGTCGGTTGAAACCCAGGTGCTCGTAAGGGACGGACAAACCGTTGTGCTGGGTGGTATTTACGAAACCGAGCGCCGCGAGACTGTCAATAAGGTGCCTTTCCTGGGTGACATTCCGGGAGTAGGGAACCTGTTCAGGTCGACATCGAACGTGACGAACAAGGCAGAACTGTTGATCTTTGTAACGCCGAGGATACTCAATGAGGGCTCCAGCATTTACTAGCCGCTGAGCGCCCGGAACCGCCTGCGAAAGAATTGGAGCATCGAGTAACCTGATGCGTCTCGCAATTGTGTTCACGGCGCTGGCGATTTCTGCCCGCGGTGGCGACAATACGCTGACACTGAACACAGGTGATTCTGCCGCTACGTGCGCGGACACCAACCGGTCGACCGAAATCCGCCCTGTGGGTTGGCTTTCCCCTTTTGTACCTGGATATTGATGAGTAAACCTCGGAATCTGTTTCTGGTTGGACCCATGGGCGCTGGCAAGTCGGCTGTTGGACGACAACTTGCCCGACTGCTGCACATGGATTTCGTCGACAGTGACGAAGAAATCGAAAGCCGTACCGGCGTCGATATTCCCTTTATTTTCGAAAAGGAAGGGGAGGAAGGGTTTCGCAAGCGCGAGGCCAAAGTGATCGATGAACTGTCTGCGCGCCAGGGCACGGTGCTGGCGACCGGTGGCGGCGCGGTCCTCGACCCGAAGAGCCGCAGCTACCTGGGCGGCCGCGGTTTCGTTATCTACCTGCACACGACGGTCAAGCAGCAGCTTGACCGCACCCAGCACAGCCGGAACCGGCCGTTGCTTTACGGTGACAACAAAGAAGAGATCCTCGTGGCCTTGATGGAGAGTCGTGACCCCTTGTACCGGGAGATCGCTGACCTGGTTATTGAGACCGATGGTCGCCGCGTGAAGGAAGTGGCGGTCGAGATTCGTGACGCGCTTTGATCGTTCCGTCAGTACTGGCGCACGATAGCGTCCAAATCATGTAACCTTTGCCGTCTGATGAGCGCCCATGACCTGACTGTAGACTTAGGCGACCGAAGCTATCCGATAGCGATCGGGAGCGGCATGCTGTCAGCCGGGTCACACCTCGCCGACGCACTCGCCGGGTCGCAATGCCTGGTCGTCAGCAACGTCACCGTTGCGCCGCTCTATTTTGAAAAATTGAAACCCGGCCTCGGCGATGCAGCCGTCGACCTCATAGAGCTTCCGGATGGGGAGGCACATAAAACTGTTTCGACCGTTCAAAGCATTCTCGACAGGCTTGTCGAGTGCAAAGCAGGACGGGACGTGACCATTGTTGCCCTGGGTGGTGGTGTGGTCGGTGATGTCGCGGGCTTTGCGGCCGCGTGTTACATGCGCGGCGTAGCCTTCGTACAGGTGCCGACGACCTTGCTCGCCCAGGTCGATTCATCGGTAGGCGGAAAGACCGGCGTCAACCATCCTGGCGGCAAAAACCTGATCGGTGCCTTTCATCAGCCGCGTAGCGTAATTATTGATACAGACACCCTGTCGACACTGCCAGACCGCGAGTTCAGGGCGGGCCTCGCGGAGGTCATCAAGTACGGTGCGATCGCGGACACCGAATTCCTGGGGTGGCTTGAAGACAACATGGCGACACTCCTGGAAAGGGATCCGGAGGCTCTTGCCCGTGCGATTCGTCGTTCCTGTGAAATCAAGGCAGAAGTCGTGGCGGAGGATGAGCGAGAGGCGGGCAAACGCGCTTTACTGAATTTCGGTCATACCTTCGGTCATGCCATTGAAAATACGGTGGGCTACGGTGAGTGGCTGCATGGCGAAGCCGTGGCAGCAGGTATGCTGATGGCCGCAGCCATGAGCGATATTGAGGATGCGGAGCGACAAAGGCTGACGAGGCTGGTTGAAGCGGCGGGACTGCCTGTCGACCCGCCTGCGGCCGGTGCAGCAAATTTACGCGAGGCGATGAAACTCGACAAGAAAGTGCAGTCGAACACCATTCGATTGGTTTTGTTACGCCGTCTCGGTGATGCTTTCGTAACAGCGGATTACGACGATGCTGCGCTCGACAGGGTGCTGGAACCCACGGGTGTCTGAATGAATCCGGCGCCGGAAGCACTGGCCCCATACGCAGCGCACGAAGAACACAGCAGGGGCCGTCGACTCAAAGAGCCTCCCCCCTCGTATCGCGGCGAATACCAGCGCGATCGGGACCGCATCATTCACTCCACAGGATTCAGGCGCCTGGTCTACAAGACACAGGTGTTTGTGAATCATGAAGGGGATCTCTATCGCACCCGGTTGACGCATTCGCTGGAGGTCGCCCAGATCGCCAGGACGGTAGCCCGGGCGCTGCACCTGAACGAGGCCCTGGTGGAGGCGATCAGCCTGGCGCACGACCTGGGACATACCCCTTTCGGGCATGCGGGTCAGGATGCACTCAATCATTGCATGCAGGACTTTGGTGGCTTCGAGCACAACCTGCAGTCGTTGCGTGTCGTCGATGAGCTCGAGGCAAAGTACGCGGACTTCCCCGGGCTGAATCTTACCTACGAGACGCGTGAGGGCATCCTCAAACACTGCTCGAAAAAGAATGCTCGCGAATTGGGCGCGCTGGGCGAGCGGTTCCTGAATCGACAGCAGGCCGGCCTTGAGGCGCAGCTCGTTAACATTGCCGACGCCGTTGCCTATAACAATCACGACGTCGACGACGGTTTCCGTGCCGGGCTGCTGGACCTGGACCAGCTTTGCGAACAGCCATTATTTGTCCGGCACTACGACGAGGTCCAACGGCGCTGGCCGGACATCGAGGACAGACAACTAATCTATGAAGTCATCCGCCGGATGATAGGCCATGTCGTCAACGACCTGATTGAGAACACATCGTCCGCGCTTGCGGTGAAGGCGCCGGCGACAATCGACGATGTGCGTGGCCAGAAAAAGCCGATGGTCGGTTTCAGCGAGGAAGTTCTCGAGATGCACCTCGGTCTGAAAAAGTTTTTGCGTGAGAATCTCTATCGGCATAACCAGGTGCAAGCGATGAATGAACAGACCCGGCTGATGATCGAGGTTCTCTTCGAGCGATTCATGAGTGATCCGGGCGAGATGCTGCCGTCATTCGCAGACCGTGCGGCGGGCGATGACACTGATATGGCGCGCGTCGTTGCCGACTATATCGCGGGCATGACCGATCGATTCGCATTCTCCGAACACGAGCGTCTGACGTCATCTTAGCTGCTACAATGCGCCGCGCTTTTTGCCTGACCATGGAATTGACGTGAACAATAAAGATATTGCCGCGAGGGACCGACTGATCTTTGCGATGGACGTGCCGGACTGTGACCGTGCCCGCGCGCTCGCACAGGAACTCGGCGAATCAGTGACGTTCTACAAGATTGGCCTCGAGCTTATGATGAGTGGCGGCTACTTCGAGCTGCTCGACTGGATGATCGAGCGGGACAAGAAGGTGTTCGCCGATCTCAAGTTTTTCGACATTCCGGCAACGGTCGGTTCGGCCGTGCGACAACTGAAAGACCGGGGCGCTGCGTGCGTCACGGTGCATGGCAATCAGTCGATTATGGAGGCGGCTGCCGAAAACAAGGGTGATGCGCTGAAGGTGCTCGCCGTGACGGTGCTGACCAGCCTCGACCGTGGTGACCTTGATGACCTTGGTTTCGACTGCGATGTCGGGGCGCTGGTTCTGTCACGCGCGAAGCGCGCGCTGGAGTCCGGATGCGACGGTGTAATTTCTTCCGGCCTGGAAGCACCGAAGCTAAGGGAATTCATCGACAACAAGCTGCTGGTCATCACGCCGGGCATCCGGCCTGTGGATAACAAGCCGACCGGTGACCAGAAGCGTGTCGTCAGTGTCGAGCAGGCCTTTATTAACGGCGCGGATCACATCGTCGTCGGCCGGCCGATTCGAGATGCCGAAAGTCCGCGGGCGGCGGCCGAAGCGATTCAGGCAACCATCGCTGCCCGGTTCGCGTGAGCGCCACACTCAAAAACGACCTGTTTCTTCGCGCTTTACGCCGCCAGCCGGTGCCGCGCACGCCGGTCTGGATCATGCGTCAGGCCGGTCGTTACCTGCCCGAGTACCGGGCGGTTCGTGCAGAGGCCGGCGACTTCATGAGCCTTTGCGCTAATCCCGAACTGGCGTGTGAAGTGACCCTGCAGCCATTACGCCGGTTCAAGCTCGATGCTGCCATTCTGTTTTCTGACATCCTGACAATTCCCGACGCGATGGGTCTCGGCCTTTACTTCGAGGCCGGTGAGGGCCCGAAATTCGAGCGCCCCGTGCAGAACGAACGTGACATCGACAAGCTGGCGGTGCCCGATGTAGCCGAGAAACTTGGATACGTCTTTGATGCGGTTGCATTGATTCGAAGGGAGCTCGACGGCCGGGTGCCACTGATCGGTTTTGCCGGCAGCCCGTGGACCGTCGGCACCTATATGGTCGAAGGGGGATCGAGCCGGACGTTTCCGACGATTAAAGGATTGGCGAAGGACAACCCGGGTGCGCTCGAGCAACTTCTGGCAACGGTGGCCGCGACGACCACCAATTACCTCAATGCGCAAGTCGATGCCGGTGCACAGGCCATCATGATATTCGACACGTGGGGTGCGGCCCTTGAAGGTGACGATTACCGCCGCTTTTCGCTGAATTACATGCAGGCACTCGTCGACGGATTGCAGCGGGAGAAGGACGGTGAGCAGGTCCCCGTCATCCTGTTCACTAAAGGCGCAGGCGAACGTCTGAGCGACATGGTGGAAACGGGCTGCGATGCGCTCGGCGTCGACTGGACGACGACACTGGCCAAAGCCAGGCAATATACGAGGGACAAGGTAGCCCTGCAGGGTAATCTCAACCCGGCAATGCTGCGGGAATCACCGGAGGACATCCGGGATGGCGTCGCGGAGGTGCTTGCGAGCTACGGAAACGGACCGGGACATGTATTCAACCTGGGCCATGGCATTACGCCGGACATCGATCCCGATCATCTCGGCGCATGCGTTGACGCTGTGCATGACCTGAGCCCGCAATACCATCAATAAGTAATAAGTGATCGCTCGCCCGGCGGAGGTATTCGTCGATCTACTGCCCCCGCAGTTCCCGCCGAAGGATCTTGCCAACATTCGTTTTTGGCAGGTCCTCCCGGAACTCAATTTCCTTCGGCACTTTGTAGCGGGTCAGGTTCTCACCGCACCAGGAGATGATATCCGCTTCCGTAACCGAGGGATCGCTGCGAACGACAAACAGTTTGACGACCTCGCCGGACTTCTCGTCGGGGATGCCTATAGCGGCAGCTTCCAGCACGCCATCCATTTCCACTACAACGCCTTCAATTTCGTTGGGGTAAACATTGAATCCGGATACGAGGATCATGTCCTTCTTGCGATCCTCGATGTAAACGAAGCCGTTTTCGTCCATGCGGCCGATGTCACCGGTGCGAAACCAGCCGCCGGGCAGCATGACTTTCGCGGTCTCTTCGGCGTTCTGCCAATAGCCTTCCATCACCTGCGGGCCGCGGACACAGATCTCGCCAAGCTCGGTGTCCTTGCCGTCATCATCGCAAATGCGGACTTCGGTGGATGGAATCGGCATTCCGATCGAACCGTTAAATTCAAGGTTATTGAGGGGATTGATTGTTGCTGCGGGCGAGGTCTCGGTGAGCCCGTAGGCCTGCACGATCGCCTGGCCGGTGACTTTCTCCCATTGTTTCGAGATGGCTTCCTGGACCGCCATGCCGCCGCCGATCGTCAAACGAAGCTGACCGAAGTCGACCTCACAGAACCCTGGTTCGTTGAGCAGGGCCGCGAACATCGTGTTGACACCGGTGAAGTAGGTGAACTGTTGCTTCTTCAGCGTCTTTACGAAGCCCGGAATGTCTCGCGGGTTGGTGATCAGAACATTCTCGCCGCCAAGCCACATCATCAGCAGGCAGTTACTCTTCAGCGAGAAGATGTGATAGAGCGGTAGTGCGGTGATCGCCACGATGCGGTCAACGTCATCGAAAACGCCGCCGGTCCATGCGCAGGTCTGGTAGACGTTATGCACCATGTTCCTGTGACTGAGCATGGCGCCCTTTGACAGGCCCGTCGTGCCGCCGGTGTATTGCAGGAATGCGATGTCGGCGAACCCCAGTTCGACCGGTTTCAGCGCCTTGTCCTTGCCCAGCCTGAGTGCGTGCCTGAAAGTAATATCGCCGTCCAGGGACCATTTCGGGACGACTTTCCTGACGTGTCTCAAAATGAAGTTGGTGATGAGATTTTTCGGCCAGTCAAGCAGGTCACCTACACCGGTTGTTACGACATGCTCGACGTTCGTGTTGCCGATCACTTCCTCAAGCGTCGTTGCGAAATTCTCGAGGATAATGATGCAGCGCGCACCGGAGTCTTTAAGCTGGTGCTCGAGTTCACGCGCGGTATAAAGCGGGTTGACGTTAACGACGACCAGGCCGGCGCGAAAAATGCCACAGAGTGCGACGGGGTACTGGAGCACGTTGGGCAGCATGATCGCCACCCGCTCGCCTCGCGTCAGCCCGAGTGTGTTTTGCAGGTAGCAGGCAAACTGCATCGAGTACTGGTCGAGCTCCCGGTAGGACATCGACGTGCCCATATTGGAGTAGGCAGGCCGGTCCGCGTATTCGCGAAACGCGAAATCCATCATCTCGCGCAAGGAGCGAAACTCCGGTGTCGGTATCTCCGCCGGGACGCCGGGTGGGTAGGATTTCAACCAGGGCTTTTCCAACGGTTTCAGCTTCCTGATGCGGTCCCGGCAGCAGCGCGCTCCGCCAGGGCTTCGCGAATAATCGGCCACGCATTGTCGAGCAATACAGGCTGGGCTTCGGCATTCGGGTGAATACCGTCATCCTGCATAAGCTCTTCATTCAGCGCGACGCCCTCCATGAAGAACTCGATCCAGGGAACATTGAGCTCGTCTGCCAGCTCCCGGTAGACCCGTTCGAAGGCCTGTGTATAGCGGGGGCCGTAATTCGGCGGGATACGAATGCCGAGCAGGACGACCGACGCGCCGTCGCCGTGAGCGGTCTCGATGATCGCTTGCAGGTTTGCCTTCATGAGCTCGGGAGGGAAGCCCCGCAGGCCGTCATTGCCGCCGAGTTCCAGGATGACAAGATCCGGACTGAAGTTGTTCATCGCCGGGGCTATACGGGTCTTGCCACCCTCCGTTGTCTCGCCGCTGATACTGGCGTTAATCACCCGATGTTCGTAACCTTGGGACTGCAACCGCGACTGCAACAAAGCGGTCCAGGACTGGTCAACATCTAACCCGTATCCGGCGCTGAGACTGTCGCCGAACACCAGGACCGTTGGCCCACCTGCCGCGTTAGCGGCGACAGCAACGAGACACAGGAATAAGGTCAGTAATCTTCGCATGTCGGACAATTTATCCAGAAAAGACGCGGTACTTGCCGCGAAAAACGTCAGCAAACAGGTTAGCAGCCCTGAAGGCACCCTGACCATCCTTTCGGAGGTCAGTTTTGACATCGACAAAGGCGATTCGGTGGCCGTGGTCGGCGCATCCGGGGCGGGCAAGTCGACCCTGCTGGCGCTCCTTGCCGGTTTAGACTTGCCGACAACCGGCGAAATCTGGCTCGATGGCCATAATTTGACAAATCTTGACGAAGACGGCCGGGCGGCGGTTCGCGCCGCCAGCGTCGGTTTTGTGTTCCAGTCTTTTCACCTCGTGCCGTCCCTGAATGCGCTTGAAAATGTCATGTTGCCGCTTGAACTGGCCGGCAAACCGGAGCCACGTAAAGTTGCCGACGAGATTATGAAGAAGGTCGGCCTGGATGAGCGCTGGAGTCACTATCCATCGCAGCTCTCCGGCGGTGAGAAACAGCGCGTCGCCATCGCGCGGGCCTTCGCGACAGAGCCAGCCGTGCTGTTTGCCGACGAACCGACCGGTAATCTCGACAGCCGCACCGGGTCAAACATTGTTGAGCTGATGTTCGAGTTGAACCACACGTCGTCGACAACATTGATCCTCGTGACCCATGACAAAACACTGGCGAATCGATGTGATCGTATCCTGGGCCTGGATGCCGGGCGCCTGGTGACCGACGAAAGGGCCGCGGATTGAACGCCGTCCTCTACGCGATCCGGAGTTTCGGGCGCGAATTGCGCTCGGGCGAGGTGGTCGTGCTGCTTGCTGCGGTTGCGCTCGCTGTGTCCGCGTTAACGGCCGTTGGATTCCTGACAGATCGCATCGGGCGCGCCGTCGAACGACAGGCTAACGAAATTCTTGCCGCCGACCTTAGGCTGCGAACCCCCGAGCCAGTTCCCGCCGAATGGCACGACATGGCGGAGCAGTATGATCTGCGCACCGCAGAGACAGCCAGCTTTCCGAGCGTCGTCTTCGCCAGTGACCTGAGCTCACTGGCAACGATCAAGGTAGTCAGTGATGGCTACCCGCTCCGTGGCCAGGTGCGAATAGCGGATGCGCTCTTTGGTGATGAACGCGTGGCCGAAGGCGTACCCGATCGCGGTACGGTATGGGCCGATGGCGCGTTGCTGGCGCGGCTTGGTGTGGGTGTCGGCGATCGTATTTCGGTGGGCGAACTTGACGTCACTGTCGATTCGGTCCTGATGTATCGGCCCGATCAATCGATCGGGTTTGCGTCGCTCGCGCCGTCGTTATTGCTGAACATGGAAGACGTGGATGCAACGGGCCTCATCTCCACTGGCAGTCGTATTCGTTACGCGATGCTCGTTGCCGGCATGGACGATAACGTCGATGCATTCTGGGAGGACATTCAAGACCAACTGCCTGACAATGTGCGCAGCCGAAGCCGGGAAGAAGGCAGTGACCGGGCGAACAACGCGGCCGATCGTGCCCAACGATTCCTTTCGCTGACCGCCGTCATCAGTTTGTTGTTGAGCGCGGTGGCAATCGCGATGTCGGCGCGTCGTTTCGCACATCGCCGTATGGACACGGTTGCATTGATGAAGAGCCTGGGCGCCAGCCAGAAGTTCATTATCTCGGCGGCATCCGTACAACTCATGATGCTTGGAATTATGGGTGTAGCGATCGGCAGCGGCATCGGTTTTCTCGTCGAGCAGGGCGTCACCAACATGCTTGCCGACATCATCCAGAGCGATCTGCCGCCTGTCGGCTGGACGCCGGTATTCCTTGCCTGCGGCAGCGCATTGATTCTGTTGATGGGCTTTGCGATGCCGTCTTTGATTCAGCTCAGGGACACACCGCCTTTACGTGTTCTGCGTCATGACGAGATGCCACCACCGCCGTCACGACTGTTCGTGGCCGGAACGTCGCTCATTGCGGTCGCCGTCATGCTCTACCAGGCAATCGGGGACGGGCTGATGTTGCTGATCGTTCTCGGTGGTATGGGTGTCGTATCCACGGCTCTTTATGCAGCAGGTCGTGGCCTCGTGATCGTGATGGGCCGGTCACGCGGTGGCGTTGGCATTGCCTGGCGCTACGGCCTCGCAAACGTCGCGCGACGTGGTCGGGACAGTGCCGTGCAGGTGGTTGCCTTCGGTCTCGGCCTGACGGTCCTGTTGCTGCTCACCCTGGTTCGTACGGACTTGCTGGGCGTCTGGCAACAGACGCTGGACGAAAGTGCACCGAACCAGTTCATGATCAATATCCAGCCCCGGGAGCGTGAGTCCATCGCATCGATCTATACGAGCTACGGACTGGATGCGCCCGAGTTCGTGCCTATGGTTCGTGCGCGCATGACCTCTATCAATGGCGAAGATGTCAACGAGCGTGAGTACCCGATCGAAGACGGGGAGTGGATGGCAAAACGCGAGCAGAATC
This sequence comes from uncultured Woeseia sp., assembly GCA_964630795.1. Classification (GTDB taxonomy): domain Bacteria; phylum Pseudomonadota; class Gammaproteobacteria; order Steroidobacterales; family Woeseiaceae; genus SZUA-117. The sequence continues at coordinate 84,866 of CAZVWF010000001.1, forward strand.
TCTCCTGGGCAGAGTCCATCGCGCCAACCAACAAACTAATGGAAGGTGAGTGGTGGCCGGAGGACTACTCGGGGCCGCCGCTGGTTTCGCTGGAGCAGGAAGCGGCGCTGGAACTCGGCGTGACGATGGGTGATGTACTCGCCTACAACGTTGCCGGTCAGACAGTCGAGGCAACAGTTGCGAATACCCGTGAAGTGAACTGGGATTCGTTCCAGCCGAACTTTTTCATGGTGTTTTCACCGAACGCGCTCGACGGTTACCCGGCGACGTTTATCTCGGGCACGAGAGTGCCGGATGATAAACGCGAGGCGCTCGTGCAACTCGTGCGTACGCACCCCACGGTTTCCGTAATCGATATCGATTCAATCCTCCTGCAGGTCAAAGGCATCATCGACAAGGCAAGTCTCGCCGTACAGGCCGTGTTTGTTTTTACGCTGGCTGCCGGTATTGCGGTGCTGTTTGCGGCGGTGCAGTCGACGATCGATGAGCGCCGTTTCGAAAGTGCGATGTTGCGCGCCCTGGGTGTCAGGCGACGGACCGTACTGTCGGGCGTGCTGACGGAGTTCGCGGCGCTTGGTTTTGCGGCCGGCCTGCTTGCCTCCGCCGGCGCGTCGATTCTTGCGGCCATTGTGTCCATACAGTTGTTCGAGCTCGATTACACGTTCAATGGCATGCTGTGGGTTGCCGGGCTCGCCGGCGGTATCGCGCTCGTATGTGTGAGTGGTTTCGTAGCCGCTCGTGGCGCCATCAATGCGCCACCGGTTGATGTGCTAAGAACTGCGTGACCCAGCAAAAGGACAAACTGTCCTGCGGCGCCGTCGTTGTGCGTAAAACCGGTTCCGGCTATGTAACCCTGATGCTCCGGGCCTATGGAAACTGGGATTTTCCAAAGGGTATTCGTGAAGGCGGGGAAATGCCCCTGGAGGCTGCCGTTCGGGAAGTCGACGAAGAGACCAGTATCGGTTCCCTGGAATTCGAATGGGGTGACCGGCACACGGAAACCGGGCCCTACAATCGCGGCAAGGTGGCCCGTTATTACCTGGCTTCGACGGAGCAGGAAGATGTCACGATGGGTATCGCACCGGAACTCGGACGGCCAGAACATCACGAATGGCGATGGGTGAGCTTTGACGAAGCCTACGACCTTTCGTCACCACGGGTTCGACTGGTGGTGCAGTGGGCAAGGCAGGTGATCGGGGCCTAGACGGGCCTGCTAATCATGCGTCACGAAATAATCGGGAGGCGGAACTGAGCACCAGCGGCCAGGTGCTCGAATCCGGATCGATCATCTCGAAGTGACCGGACTCTGTCGCTTCAACCATTTGAACATTGTCGCCACGGGCCTTCGCTATCTTGTAGTAACTCAAGCCCGCCGGCGCCCAGACCAGGTCATATTTGCCGATGATCAGTAATTGCGGCAGGTCGCCGGCAGAAAGTTCGACCGGATCACCCCATCGATAACGATCGGGGTATTCATCAGGCGATCCCCCCATTAATTGATTAATGACGTCGCCACAAAACTGAGTCGTTTGCAGTCCGCGCAGATCGGCGGCAGGTGCCAGCCCGAGAACGCCACGCACGGAAAGCGGGTCTTCGACGCCGAGTTCGGTATCGGCCGGTATGTTGCGCCGCGCCGCTGCCCATATCGCAAGATGACCGCCGGCCGAGTGGCCCATCGTGATTACCTGTGCCAGGTCCAGCGCATATTGGTCAGCGATGTTGCGCAAGTGGTCCACGCCCTGGCCGATATCGAGAAAGGTGCCGGGCCAGCAGCCACCCTCGTTCCCCACGCGCCGGTACTCAAGCGACCAGGTCGCGATCCCGTTGCGGGCCAACGCGTCGGTCAACTTGTCGGAATGCGAGATGTCGAACTCGGCTTTCCACTGGCCGCCGTGGATGAAGATGGCGACAGGGTGCGGACCATCGCCGTCCGGAAGGCGCAGATCGCAGAATTGGAGCGGATCGTCGCCATAGGCGATCCGGTGATCGGGCGGTGGATGTGGAAAGTCCGCCAGGTCCGCCGAGGCCATATGCCCTTTACTCAAATCTGCTCTCCGGGACGGTTCATGAGAGCTGCCTCAACACTGTGTATTGCGAAGTCTCATTTTCAGAAATACATTTGCCCCTGGCGGAGATGCCGGCTTCGTGTACTGACCGCGGGTCACCTGTGACCAGCGGGTGCCATTCAGGCAGTTCCTCACCTGCCGCCAGCAGGCGATAGGCGCAGGTGCCCGGCAACCAATCAAATGTCCCGGGCTCATGGGCCGTCAGAACCAGGCAGGTCGAAACCCGCTTCGCGCGATTGGCGTAGTCAGTGCAGCGGCAGGCATCGGTGTCGAGCAACTGGCAGGCGACGTCCGTGAAATAGACGTTGCCTGTTGTGTCGTCCTCGAGTTTCTGCAGGCAGCACAATGCACAGCCGTCACAGAGCGACTCCCACTCTGTTCTTGACATCTCGGCCAGTGATTTGCGTTTCCAGAACTCGTCGGCCATCTTTCAGCTTCCAATCCCAGATGACACCATACCTTATGAAAGCCGCTTTCCTGGATTTTGCAACTGTTGGATCTGACGAACTCGACGATTCACCATTGCGTGAACTGACAGATGAGTTGTACGTCTATGACAATACGTCTGCCGAGGAAGTTGTCTCGCGAATCGACGGGGTCGACATCGTCTACATCAACAAGGTCCGGATGACGCGCGAGATCATCGAGGGTGCCGGGACGCTCAAGTTCCTGGGCCTCGTGGCGACGGGAGTCGACAACGTCGATCTCGAAGCCGCAAGGGAACAGGGGGTTGCTGTCTGCAACATACGCGCCTACTGCACGAACTCATTAGTAGAACATGTGTTTGCGATGTTGTTGTCATTGAGTCACAGCCTGGGACCCTATCACGACAGCGTGAGGCGTGGTGACTGGGCCAATGCAGTCAACTTCTGCATGCTGGGCTATCCATTGCGCGAACTGTCTGCGATGACGATGGGTATCGTGGGATACGGCACCCTTGGCAGTAATGTCGCCCGCGTCGCGGAAGCGTTCGGGATGGATGTGCGCATCTCTGCAAGGCCAGGTAGCGATAAGCCAGAACCGGGAAGAACGCCGTTCGCTGACATTCTCACCGAATGTGACGTTATCTCGCTTCATTGTCCGTTGACCGACGATACGCATAAGCTTATCGGCCGGCCGGAACTCGAACAAATGAAGTCCTCGGCGATCCTGGTCAACACGGCACGGGGCGGACTGGTCGATTCGGCTGCTCTCGTCGACGCGCTGACCGAAGGCACGATTGCTGCTGCCGGTATTGATGTGTTGTCGCAGGAACCGCCCGTCGATGGTGATCCCTTGCTCGATTACCAGGGAGACAACCTGATCGTTACACCGCATATCGCCTGGGCGAGTGTTGAGGCGCGGCAGAACGCCATTGATGAGGTTGCGAAGAATGTGGCGGCTTACCTGGCCGGGGAAGAGCGGAACCGGGTTGTGTAATTCGTCCGGCGCGCGAGCGTCGCTCAATGTCGGTATTCAGCCCGTGTTCTGCAGGCCCTGCGCAATACCGTTTACCGAAGCGAGCAACGTATTGAACAATTGCTCGTCTTCGCATTCTGTATCCCGCCAGCGACGCAACAGGTCCACCTGCATCAGGCTCATCGGGTCGACGTAGGGATTTCTCAGCATAATTGCGCGTTGCAGCGTGAAGTCGCCTTCGAGCAATGTCTCTTCCTCCGAATACTTGAGAATGAGGTCTCGCGTTCGCTCGAATTCCTCCTCGATGATCGGGAAAAATTGTTCGTGGAGGTCACCCGCCAGTTCTGAATAGAGTTTTGCTATGCCCAGGTCGGCTTTCGCGAGCACCATTTCGGCATCCGCCACCAGCGCTCTCAGGAAATACCATTCCCGGAACATGTCGCGAAAGACATCGTCATCGAATTGTTTGCTGGCGGCCTCGATGCCGCTGCCGATACCGAACCATCCAGGCAGGATCAGGCGACTCTGCGTCCAGGCAAATACCCAGGGAATGGCTCGAAGGTTCTCGACGCCGTCGCCCTGGCGTCGTGATGCCGGCCTCGAGCCGATGCGCATGCGTTCGATCAGGTCGATCGGCGTGGCAAGTCGGAAGTATTGATAAAACCCGGGTGTTTCGAAGACAAGCTTGCGATAGGTATCGCGACTGACATCGGCGATGACTTGCATCATGTCATGCCACTCTTCCTTGTCATTGCCCCGATGTTCCGGCAATGCCGTTGCCAGTGCGACAGAGCCCGTCATCTGCTCCAGCGTGCGCAGGGCAATACCCCGCAGGCCGTACTTCTCATTGATGATCTCGCCCTGCTCGGTGACGCGGAGATGGCCATTTACCGTGCCGGGCGGTGCACCCAGAACGGCGGTGTGTGTCTTGCCACCCCCGCGGCTGATCGTGCCGCCGCGGCCATGGAACAGGTGCAATTCGATGTCCCGCCCGGAGACGACGTCGACAAGATCGACCTGTGCGTTCTGAAGTGCCCATCGCGCCGATGCGAGACCCGAGTCCTTGTTGCTGTCCGAATAGCCGATCATCACGGTCTGCTCGTTGTCCCTCTGCCGCAGGTGTTCGCGATAAAGATCGTTGTCCAGCATTAGCTTGAGAATATCGGTGCCTTTTTGCAGGTCATCGACGGTTTCGAGGAGCGGGGCGATGTCCAGGGGCACCTCGTCGCGGCGGTTGTGCAATTCGCTCCAGTTTGCCAGCAGCAGGACCGACAGGATGTCGTCGGCACCCTGGGTCATACTGACGATAAAAGTGCCGATAGAGCGCGGGCCGTACTTGCGGCGGCAGAAAGCGATAGCCTGGAATACGGCGAGGGTCTTGCGCGCAAGAACGCTTTGCTGATCACTCACGGAGTCTCGCGAACGGATGGCTTCGACGATGCGTTCAAGCCTGACCGACGCATCCATGTCCAGCCAGTCGTCCTCGCCAATGAGTTCGCCAACGACCTTCCTGAGTACCAGCGCGTCCTGCCTGACGTCCAATGTCATGAAATGAAAGCCGAAGGTCTCGATCCGGCGCAGGAGTCTCGTTATTGCGAAAAGCCCGGCGTGCTGCCCCTTGTTGGCAGCAAGACTCTTTGACACGAGTGCAATGTCGTCATAAAGCTGGTCTGCCGATTCGTAGGGATAGGCAGCATCATCATAGGTCGCCTGAAGCCGTTCCTGCACGAGACGCAGGAATACGCGGTAGGGCATCTCCCGATGCCGCGCTGGCACCGAGTGATGGGCATGCTGGAAAATACCGCGGTAATGCTCGATGCGTTCCAGCAATTCCGGCTCGACATCGGTGCGCCCGCTGGTCTGACTGAGCTTAGCCGAAATTGAAGCGCATTCCCGGTAGTAGAGATCGAGAATCAGGGACCGTTGGCGGGCCATCGTCGAGCGAATGGTTTTAGCATTGACGTTAGGATTGCCATCCATGTCGCCGCCAACCCAGGACGCAAAACGCACGATGGGTGGCACGGATACATTCTGCCCTTCCGCGCCATACACTCGACCGATGGCGTTCTCCATGTCTTCGTAGAAAGGCGGCATCGCCTTGTAGAGCACGTCAGTCATGAAGAAAAGTACGTGCTCGAGTTCATCGGCAACCGTCATCTGCTCGGACGGGTGTTCGTCCGTCTGCCAGCCAGTCGTCATTTCCAGGCGGATGTTCTGCAGGCAGACGTAAGTCTCCTGCGCCGTCATCGTCGGATTCAGCATATCGATGAGGCGCCGGACGATATTCTGTTCCTTGCGCAGGATGGTTCGGCGGGTGGGTTCGGTCGGATGTGCGGTAAAGACAGGCTCGATACGCAATCTGTTCAACAAAGACTTCAGCGCGTCCAGGTCGAGGCCCGCCGCCTTGAGTTTGACCAGCGTCTCCTCGAGACCGCCTGGCTGGTATTGTCCGTATTCCTGGAGGTATTCGCGGCGGCGACGAATGCGATGCACTTTCTCGGCAGTGTTCACCATCTGGAAGTAGGTCGAAAACGCGCGAATGACTTCCATCGCCAGCGACAGGTCCAGGTCGCTGACCAGTTCGGCCAGTTCCTCTCCCGGCCGCTCGTTATCTTCACGGCGGCGTATCGAACGGAGGCGGGCATTCTCGACGAGTTCGAAAAGGTCCGGCCCACCCTGGTCCCGCAGGAGATCGCCAACCAGCGTGCCGAGAATACGCACATCGTCGCGGAGCGGCTGGTCCTTCGTTTCGAAGGTGATGTCCTGTCTGCGAAGTTCCTTGCGCATGGGATGTTGTTTGTCGATCAGTCCCGGAAGTTGTCGTATTGCAGCGGGAGGTCCGTATCAGCGTCTTTCAACAAGGCGATGACCGATTGCAGGTCATCGCGCTTCTTGCCGCTGACACGCAGTTTGTCACCCTGGATCGAGGTCTGAACCTTTATCTTGCTGGCTTTGATTTTCTTGACGAGATCCTTGGCGAGTGGCGTGTCGATTCCCTGGCGCATGATGACCTTTTGCCGCGCCTCGGTTCCGGAAATCTCCGGCTCCTCTTCCTTGAGACAGGCGATATCGATGCCGCGCTTCGAAAGCTTCTGACGCAGCATATCCAGCATTTGCTTGAGCTGAAAATCCGACTGGGTCTTAAGGGCGATGACGTCGTTTTCCAGCTCGAACTTCGAGCCGGTTCCTTTAAAATCGAAGCGATTACTAACCTCGCGATTGGCCTGATCAACAGCATTGGCAGCTTCATGAGCGTCGAATTCGCTCACGACATCGAAAGATGGCATTGGTGTCTCCTGAGTTCTTGCGTCTTCTTGTTCTTATGTTTCGTCAGTTGCGAGCGACCCAACCAGGTCGGGTGGATCGGCCAGCAACCCGGTTTCCCGCCCGCTGAAACGATCCTGGGATGCCACATAGTGCTTGCCCGAACCCGGTCCTGTAAACCCGGTATGGATGTGGCGGACGCGCCTGGTGCCGTGGCCCTGAACGGCATGTACGCTCCCATGCCGCATTGCGCGGGGCAATTGTAACGCAACGGTCGTTTCTGGGTGCATCGGGTTAAATAGTGGGCACCAAAGCGGCGATCCACCTGAGACAATGCGGCCTTGTCCACGGAAGGACGTGCATGAAAGCCAGTACAGCCAACGCCACCTGGTCGGGTGATGCGCGGGATACCCATTCCGCTCATGACCGGGCTGTCACGTTCCCACCGCCCGGTCAGCCGCCGCACGGCGCAGCGGAAGTGGTTTCTGTTCAGGCTGCGTTGGGGAAAGGGGCCCAGGCCGACAAATTGCAACATCGATTGCTCGCGGCCGGCCGGCGTGCACCGCTCAGTCTGCATCCCGTGGATTTGCCGAACGGGGTGGCGGGCGTGTCGGCTTGGGAGCGTTTCTGTGCCTGGCTTTTGCAGGCCTCGACCCGCAGAGGGATCAGTCTGCATGGCCTTGCCACCTGCGTGCATTCACATCGTTTACCGCTTGAAGACTTTCACAAAGTGACGGACTCGGCGTTCGGTCGTGGCCCCCGGTTCGTTCTACTCGACGGGTTGCAGATGCAGTCCAAGGCCAACGAGCGCATCGCGGCTATGTCGGCAGCCAACTGGATTTACCTTTGGCGTGCACGAGCCTCCTCGCGACCGGTGCTGCCGGTTTATGGTGGATTTGTCCGGAGCACCTGCCCGCTGCTGTCGGATGAGGCGGCCGTGACCGTGTTGCCGACGTCGGGCCTGCTCGTGCCGGCGCACTCGGCCTGGTTTACTGTGCAACTGGACATTGCCGCGCTCGCCGATGCGTCTGGCGAGCTGGATTTCGCGGTTTTGAAGCGCGTGCTCCGCGACACCCTGGCGGAAGCCGATCGGCGGATATCCCGTGCCCGATGGCCCGGACGGCGTCGGCAGGCGGATGCCTGTCTCAATCGGCGCGTCGCACTGGTCGTGACCGGGGTCGGTGATCTCGTCGTCCGGCGACACGATAACCCTGGTGCGCTGGCCTGCCTGAAGTCGATGCAGGCGCTGATCGAGACCATAAGGGATACATTGCGTGGCACCACAGCGGATCTTGCCCGCAGGCTGGGCGAAGTACCGGCGTTGTCACACGCCTGTCCGCCTGGCGACTGGTTCCTGGGTTCACACCACCAGGCCTGGCAGGCGCGGTTCGAAGCGGCAAGGCTCGAGGCTACGGTCAGGCACAGAAACCTGCTGGCGATGTCTCCCTACACCGTTCTTCCCGCGAGCTGTCGACCGACCCCCGGATTCATGGATATGCTGCCATTGCTCGCTCTCGCCGACGCCTGGACTTTCGCTGGCGCACCACGGATTTCCAGCTGGAATGTTAAGCAATTCAAGCACTTCCACCGTCGGGCCCGGGCCATCATCCAGGCGTCACAAAGCACCTCGCGCGTTGCAGCCGGGGTATGAGTGATATACGGTCAGTTTTCTCCTGCCGGAATCGGCCAGGCACTTGGCCCACAAGAACGAAACCACGAGAATCGATTGCAAGCTGTAACGCCAGACATCCACGGAGTCGCTGTCCTGTTGCTGACAGTCGTCGCGCTGTTTCTGTTCACACGTGACTGGTTGCCGCTTGAAACATCGAGTCTCGCAATACTGATCATCCTCACCGCAGGCTTTCAGTTGTTTCCCTATGAAACGGGTGGCGCGCCCCTCGGCCCCGTGCAGTTTTTTGCGGGTTTCGGCAATGAGGCATTGATTACGATTTGTGCGCTGATGATCGTTGGCAAGGCAATGGAAACGACAGGTGCGCTGCAGCCACTGGCGACAATCGTCAGTAGCGCCTGGTCGACGCGCCCCCTGCTGGCAACGCTCGTAACCCTGTTCGCCGCTGGCATCCTCAGCGCGTTCCTGAACAACACCCCCATCGTCGTGTTGCTGTTGCCTATCCTGGTCGGCGTCTCCATGCGGGTTAAGTTTCCGGTTTCGGATGTGATGTTGCCGATGGGCCTGGCAACGATTATTGGTGGTATGTCGACGACCATTGGTACGTCGACCAACTTGCTGGTCGTCGGAATTTCACGGGACATGGGTCTCATCGAATTCGGTATGTTCGACTTCTTCCTGCCCGTTGTCATCGTTGGTGGCGTCGCAATTGTCTTCCTGTGGCTCGTCGCGCCCAGGCTCCTGCCTGACCGGTTGCCGCCGCTTGCGGATACGAACCCGCGGGTTTTCAACAGCCAGTTGTTTATCAAGGAGGACAGCTTCGCGGCCGGCAAGACTATTTCGGAAGTGCTGGCGAAGACAAATGGCCAGATGCGGATCAGCAAGATTCAGCGCAGCGAATCCCTGTTTTTAGCCAAGTTGCCTTCGGTGACCTTGCAGCCCGGGGATCGATTGTTCGTAAAGGACTCTCCCGAGAACCTGAAACATTACGAAGGTTTACTGGGTGCGACGCTCTACAACGTAACTGACAGTGAGCATCCGGTTGATGAGGACACGCCGCTAAAGGCTGAAGGTCAGCAGCTCGCGGAGGTTGTCGTGACACGCGGATCGCCGCTTCATTTGCGCACGCTTGCCACCGCTCGATTCAGTGCGAGCTTCGGATTGCTGCCCCTGGCTATTCATCGCGCCCGTGCGCGCAGTTCGCAGATTACCGGTGACCTGAATACAATCCGCCTGCGCGCCGGTGACGTTCTCCTGGTGCAGGGAACGCGGGATGCAGTCGACACGCTGAAGTCGAGCGGCAACATGCTGGTGCTCGACGGTACGACGGACCTGCCGCATACGCACCTTGCCAATCTGGCGCTTGCTGTGATGGGTTTCGTGGTCGCGGCTGCAGCGACAGGCCTGATGCCGATTTCTGTGAGCGCGCTGATCGGGGTCGGCCTGATGATTGCGCTCGACTGCCTGAGCTGGCGCGACGCCGGTAATGCATTGTCGACACAGGTCATCATGATCATCGTCACCAGTCTTGCCCTGGGCAAGGCGTTGATGGGTACGGGGATGGCGGATTATCTTGCGATCGGGTTTGCGAATATCGTCGCCGATCTGCCGATACCCGTCATTCTCTCTGCGTTCATCCTGATCATGACCATCCTGACCAATGTGGTGTCGAACAATGCTGCGGCTGTCATCGGTACGCCCATTGCGGCCGCTATCGCAACGCAGCTGGACGCAGACCCGGTACCGTTTGTCCTGGCCGTATTGTTCGGTGCGAACATGAGCTTTGCGACGCCTTTCGGCTATCAGACCAACCTTTTGATCCTCAGCGCCGGTGGTTACAAGTTCTCCGACTTCCTGCGCGTTGGCATACCGCTGACCATCATCATGTGGCTGGGTTTTTCGTTCCTGCTGCCTGTGCTCTATAACCTCGGCTAGCCGTCGTCGAAGGGAGCCGAGGCTTTCCCGGGAAACTATCGGTTGACCTCGGAGGACACGACAGTGATACTCGACTGCATGACATTGCACGCAACGAACAACCGCAGCTGGTGGTGGCTGCCCCGCAAGGAGGGGGCGGCGTAGTCGCGTGTAGCTGACACAAAACGAACCGCAGAGGCCCGTCTCCACTGATAGTGCAGACGGGCCTTTGTTTATGGGTAACTGATGCAAGCACCATTCGACATTGCCGCTGACCTTGATACGCCGGTATCGGCGTACCTCAAGCTGAAGGCGCTGAAGCCGCGCTATCTCCTCGAGAGTGTGGAGGGGGGCGAGCGACTCGCACGATATTCCTTTCTGGGTTTTGGCGATGCCCTGGATTTGCGGCTTGACGAAGCGGGCCTGCGCATAGGCGACGAGCTTCGTCCACATCCGACCGATCGCCATGAATACCTCGATGCCTTGCGTCACGCGATGCGGAGCGCGCCGGTACCGAAGCCGCATGTCGAAGGGTTGCCGTTTTCGGGCGGACTGGTTGGCGTATCCGGCTACGACGTTGTGCGGTTGTTCGAAAAACTGCCGCACACCACGACGCCGCCCGCCGGAATACCGGAAGCAGCATTCTGCGCGACTTCGTCCGCACTGGTGTTCGATCATCTGACGCGTCGGGTCGCCCTGCTGCACGACGGTTCAGAAGCCGAGCGCGCAGCATTGCGGAAGGACGTGATTCGTTTGTTACGCGGGGCCATCCCGACCAGTGGCGAGGAGGTTTCGATCTCCTCCCCGGAAGCCGGGATGGCCGACGCCGAGTACGCGGACCGGGTTGAAGCTTGCAAGGAGTACATCGCCTCGGGCGATATCTACCAGATTGTTATCTCGGTCTTGTTCAAAGGGCGCAGCAATGTGTCGCCATTCGAGGTGTATCGCGCGCTGCGATTACTCAATCCGTCTCCCTATATGTTCTTCTTCGAGTTTGGCGATTTGAAGGTGGCAGGGTCGTCGCCCGAGGCCCTCGTTCGCCTGCACGGCCGCACAGCTTCCCTTCGGCCTATCGCCGGTACGCTGCCGCGGGGGCAGTCGCGAGAGGAGGACCTCAGGAACGAACGGGACCTGCTGGCGGACCCGAAGGAGTCTGCCGAGCATGTCATGCTCGTCGACCTCGCACGCAATGATCTTGGCAGGGTTGCGACAGCGGGGAGCGTAATCGTCGACCCCTATCGCGCGATCGAACGCTACAGTCATGTCATGCACATCGTCAGTGGCGTTCAGGGCGAACTCGCGCCGGAATATGATGCCTTCGACCTGCTTGCGGCGAGCTTCCCTGCGGGAACACTGGTGGGCGCGCCGAAAGTGCGTGCCATGCAGATCATCGAGGAAATGGAGGCGACCGGGCGCGGACTCTATGCCGGAACTGCGGGTTACTTTGGCTCGAGCGGCGACATGGACCAGGCGATTACCATTCGAACGCTCGTGTTTAATGGCGACGAATACAGCTTCCAGGCAGGCGCGGGCATCGTGGCAGACAGTGTTCCGAAGAGGGAGTACCAGGAAGTCCTGGCGAAGAGTGCAATCCTTCGTCGTGCGCTCGAGATTGCAGGAGAGGGATTATGAGCAACGTAAAGATGCTCCTGGTCGACAACTACGATTCGTTCACATACAACCTCGTGCAAGCGTTTCGGACACTGGGCGCCGAGGTCCTCGTCTATCGAAATGATGAGATCGACATCGCCGGCGCACTGGAACTGAATCCAAGTCACTTGTGTATTTCACCGGGGCCTGGCACGCCCGACGATGCCGGCGTGTCACTGGCAATGATCGATGCTTTCAGCGGCAGGATACCGATGCTGGGCGTTTGCCTCGGCCACCAGTGCCTGGTGCAGCATCACGGCGGTAATATCGTACGCGCCGGGAGAATCATGCACGGCAAAACGTCGCAGGTGAGCTGGGAGGACAGCAACTTGTTTGATGGTATGTCGCAGCCTTTCGAGGCGGGGCGTTACCATTCGCTTTGCGCCGAAGACCAGTCATTGCCGGATGAACTGATTGTCACTGCGAAAACGGATCGTGGCGAGATCATGGGTGTAAGGCACCGGTCGCTCGAACAGGATGGCGTGCAGTTCCACCCCGAGTCAGTGCTGACACCCGAAGGTGACATACTGATGGCTAATTTCCTCAAGCGAGGCCAATGATGAGTACGAATTATTCAGCGCTGCTTGATCGGTTGTTGAGTGGAGAATCGCTTGCCGAAAGCGAGGCGGGCCGGTTAATGCACGATCTTGCCGGCGGTGAGCTGGATGCGGCGCTTGCCGGCGCTCTGCTCGCCGGATTACGCGCCAAGGGCGAAACTGCGGATGAAATTCGGGGTTTTGCGACAGCCATGCGTGAGCTCGCGCTGGACCCGGGTGTTCCGGACGGCGCGCCTGTGGTCGATAGCGTGGGTACCGGGGGTGACGGGTCGGGCAGCTTCAACCTGTCTACCGGCAGCGGCGTTCTGGCCGCGGCTGCGGGCGCACGTGTCGTCAAGCATGGGAACCGGTCGGTCTCTTCAAAATCCGGTAGCGCCGACATGCTGGAGTGCCTTGGCATGCCGATGCCGCTCGATGCAGGAGCGAGCATCGATTGCCTGCAGGCGCTTGATTTTACCTTCCTGTTTGCGCCGGGTTTTCACCCTGCGATGAAGGAAATCATGCCGGTGCGCGGCGCACTCGGCGTGCGCACCGTCTTTAATATCCTCGGCCCGCTGGCCAATCCCGCCGCGCCACCTTACATGGTCGTCGGCGCATTCAGTCCCGACATGGCCAGGCTGATGGCAGAAACACTTTCCGGCATGCCCGTCGAGCGTGCGTTCGTTGTGCATGGCGAGCCAGGCTGGGACGAGGCAACGCCGGTTGGTCAGTTCGTGCTTCACGATGTCCGGCCCGGGTCGAGCACCGAGTCGATACGCTCGCCGGAAGACTACGGCGTCGCGCGTTGCGGCCCCGATGATCTGCAGGGTGGTGATGCGGCACACAATACGGCCGAGTTCGTGCGCGTGATGACCGGCGAGGACCAGGGTGCGCATCGAAACGCGTTATTGATGGGCGCATCCCTGGTGCTTGAAGTTGTCGGCCTTGCCGCCGATGCCAGGGAGGGCGTAGCCCGGGCGGCAGACGCGATCGATAGCGGACGTGCCGCTACCTTCCTCGACAGTTTTAGCGATTACTTCGCTGGCGAATGAGCGACTTCCTCAAACAAATGGCACAGTCGAGCCGGGACCGGGTTTCCGCTGCCGAGGTGTCGTTCACCGATGACGATCTCGATCGTCCGGTCCGGCCACTGCAGCTCGCAGGCTTTGACCTGATTGCCGAGATCAAGAATCGCTCTCCCGCGGAGGGTGAGCTGGCAACATCAGATGAGAACCGGGTGGACCGGGCACGCCGGTATGTCGCCGGCGGTGCCGCGGCCATCTCGGTGCTGACTGAGCCGGAGCGTTTCGATGGCGACCTGCTGCACCTGGAGGAGGTCGTAAATGCTGTCGACGTACCGGTTATGCGCAAGGATTTCCTGGTGGATCCGGTCCAGGTGCTTGAAGCGAAGGCGGCAGGCGCCAGCGGTATCCTGTTAATCGCCGCCATGCTCGACCGGCAGTCCCTGGCAGCGATGCTCGACTGTGCTTTCGAGCACGGACTTTTTGTTTTGCTTGAGTCGTTTGATCAAGCTGATCTGGCGCTGACCTCGGCATTGCTTGAGCGATCCACCTATCGCGAACGTGCGGAAAAGGCTCAGCTGCTCGTCGGTGTGAATACGCGAAATCTGCGCACGCTGCAGGTCGACCCGGACCGACTGGAGGATCTCGGACCGTCATTGCCGGAGAACGTCACTGCTGTCGCGGAAAGTGGTTTGCATACGCCCGGCGACGCCGGGGCGGTGGTTGGCTGGGGGTATCGTATGGCACTGGTTGGCACGGCCCTGATGCGTGCAGACGATTCCGCCGGGTTGATCGCCGGTATGCTGGCGGCAGGACGAGCGGCATGACGGTCTTCGCGAAAATATGCGGAATCACGGACGAAGCCGCAGTGCGCGCTGCAGTCGCGGCTGGCGCCGATGCGATAGGATTCGTGTTCCATGCGCGGTCGCCACGCAATCTGCCAATCGCCGAGGCAATTCGAATTGGCAAGCTAGTGCCCGCGCACATCATCAAGGTTGCCGTGACGCTGCATCCTGAAGCGGCGCTATGGGACGAGGTGCAGGCATCATTCAGGCCCGACGCGCTGCAAACCGACAGCGAGGACTTCGCTGGTCTCAACGTCGATTCGGGTGTTGAAAAGTGGCCCGTTCTCCGTGAAGGTTCGGTGCCGCGAAACCTTCCCGGGATATTTGTCTACGAGGGAACAAAAAGCGGGCACGGACAGACCGTCGACTGGGATATCGCCGCCACCCATGCCGGCGGTGGCCGGATGATTCTTGCCGGCGGACTGAGTGCCGGTAATGTCGCAGAAGCCATTCGGACAGTGCGGCCATTCGGTGTCGATGTATCGAGCGCCGTGGAGTCGAGGCCGGGCGTGAAGGACCCGGACCGGATTCGTGCATTTATTGAGGCAGCGAAGGCTGCCTGAGAAAACGAAGGAAACCGAGACTGATGAAAGTGGAATTCGATGCGCAGGAGGCGAGCACATTGCTCGACGCATCTATCGCAGGAAACCTGCCGGATGAGCGGGGCCGATTCGGCCCGTTCGGTGGTCGCTATGTACCCGAGACGCTGGTGCCTGCGTTCGAGCGCCTCGAGGCTGGTATTGCGGAACACCTGCACAGCGATGAATTTCAGGCCGCCTACCGGTCCGAACTTCGTGGATGGGTGGGTCGTCCGACGGCGCTGACCTATGCGCCGCGCCTGTCGGAGCGCTGGGGTGCCGAGGTATGGCTCAAGCGGGAGGACCTGGCTCATACCGGCGCGCACAAGATCAATAACGCGATCGGCCAGGCGCTTTTGGCGAAGCAACTCGGGGCAAAAAATATCATTGCAGAGACCGGTGCGGGACAGCACGGCGTTGCGTCGGCCGCGGCCTGCGCGCGGGTTGGCCTGCCTTGTCGTGTCTATATGGGTGCGGTCGATGTCGAGCGACAGGCACCGAACGTTGACCGCATGCATCGCCTGGGTGCGGAGGTCGTGCCGGTGGAGTCGGGTGACAAGACACTGCGCGCGGCGATCGATGAGGCATTGCGCGAGTGGGTAACGGATCCGGCCGACACCTATTACCTGATAGGCTCCGCGGTCGGCGCCCATCCTTATCCCTATCTCGTGCGGGAATTGCAGTCTGTCATCGGCCAGGAAGCGCGCACGCAGATGCTTGAGCTTGCCGGTGGTTTGCCGGATGCCGCTTTTGCGTGTGTCGGCGGTGGTTCAAATGCCATTGGCCTTTTTTACCCGCTCCTTGGCGATCGCGACATTGAATTGATCGGCGTCGAGGCGGGCGGCACCGGAAACGGCCTGGGACAGAATGCAGCTACGCTGGCAACCGGTACACCGGGCGTGCTGCAGGGCAGTTATTCGGTCATCCTGCAGGACGAGGACGGCAACGTGCAGGAAACCCACTCGATATCGGCAGGCCTTGATTATTCCGGCGTCGGGCCCGAGCACGCTTTGTTGCAGGCAGTGGGTCGCGTGACTTATGTGGCCGCCGGGGACGATGAGGCACTCGCTGCGCTTGAAGAGCTTTGCGAGCTGGAAGGCATTCTTACGGCCCTCGAAACTGCGCACGCCTATGCGTTTGCGAAAGAGTGGGCGCAGAAGAATCCCGGCAAGCGGATCCTGATTGGCAACTCCGGACGTGGTGACAAGGATATGCCGACACTGACCAAATTCCCGCCAAGGACGAATGCCAATGCAAGCGCATGAACGAATCAGCGCGGCGATTGCCGCTACGAATGACGATGGGCGAACCGCGCTTGTGCCGTTCATCACGGCGGGCTATCCGCATCCCGATACTTTTATCGAAACGCTGAAGGCCGTCGCGTCGGTTGGGGACGTGGTTGAGCTGGGTGTGCCGTTCTCCGACCCCATGGCGGACGGTATGACGATCCAGCGCTCAAGCTTCGAGGCTATCGAGAATGGCGTTACGTTGACATGGATCTTTGATCAACTGGAGCGTGCAGGGAATACGATCGAAGCACCGCTGGTCATGATGTCCTACCTGAATCCGCTACTCGCTTTCGGCTATGAGCGCCTGGCGACACGGGCCCGTGAAACCGGGGTATGTGCATTCATCGTGCCCGATCTCCCTTTCGAGGAGTCTGCTGAAATTCGTGCTGCGCTGGCTGCAGAAGGGGTCGGTCTCATTCAGCTGGTGACACCGGCAACGCCGGATGATCGCCTGAAGATGCTGGCCGATGAATCGCGCGGTTTTCTCTATGCCGTCACGATCACCGGCATTACCGGTGGCGATGCCGGGCTGCCGACCGACCTGGCCAGCTACCTGGACAAGGTGAGTGGGGTCTCTGCATTGCCCGTGTGCGCAGGCTTCGGTATTCGCTCGGCCGACGACGTGAATAACGTGGGCAGGCACGCGGCAGGCGCCATTGTCGGATCTGCACTCGTCGAAGTTCTCGAGCGCGACGAGGATCCGGCCGCCTGGCTCGAGGGGCTTCGTTGAAGAAACTGACTTCGGCTGACTCGCTGGTCACGATCAATCACTTCAAGAACCTGCTGGTGGCGGAGGGCATTCCCGCCTTCCTCAGGAACGAACACTTCGGGTCGATCATGGGCGAGGTGCCGTTCCAGGAAGTCTGGCCCGAGCTCTGGATCGAAAACGACCTCGATTATGACCGGGCCTTGCAACTAATCGATGCAGTCAGGCTCGCCGAGGAAAGCCCCGGTGCACCCTGGAAATGCAGCCAATGCGCAGAGGAAAACGAGGGGCAGTTCGCCGCGTGCTGGAATTGCGGCACCGCACACGAGGTGGACGCCTGAGAACGGTGTCAGGCCATTTCCCGGGACAATAGGCGCGTCCCCGCGATTTCACTGCGCAGGATCCGGTTAACCTTGTCCGCCTGCATCGGCCGACTAATCAGGAATCCCTGTGCGAGATCGCAATCACAGCTTCGCAGGAACTCCAGTTGCGGAATGGTTTCGACGCCCTCCGCCGCAACTTCGATATCGAGGCCGCGCGCCATTGCAATGGCAGCACGAACGATTCGCTGGTGGCTGCCATTGATTTCGACGTCCTGGATCAGCGACTGGTCAAGCACGAAACTGTCAATGACGCCTGTGTCGAGCGAGCTGAACGACACATCGCGCGTGCCGAAGTGATCCAGCGACAGACGAATGCCCAGCCGTCGCAGTCCATGCAGCGTTTCCAGTTCAGTTGACCGCTGGGGCACAATTTCGCCGCCACCAATCTCCAGCTCGATACAGCCGGCGTCGAGTGCGTTGTCCTCGATCGCTTTCTTTACCGTGTCGACAAGGCGTCCCTGTTTCAGTTGTTGCTGGGAGAGGTTGATCGAAATCGACAGGTCCGGCAGCTCGAATCGCTGTTGCCAGGACGCCAGTTGCCGGCAGGCTGTGTTGATAATCCATTCACCGGCCGAATGAATCAGTCCGCTGGATTCGAGAATCGCCAGGAATCGCGCTGGCGGTAACAAGCCGAATCGCGGATGCTGCCAGCGTAACAAAGCCTCGAGGCCAGTCAGCCGACCGGTGCCAACATCGACCCGCGGCTGGTAATGCAGAACGAACTCTTTGCGCACCAGCGCGTGCCGCAGGCCGATCTCGAGTTCCTCGCACTGCTCCAGGCGTGTATTGAGTGAACTCGAGTAATACTGGAAGCGTCCTCCACCCCGATTTTTCGCCTGGTGCATCGCCATGTCTGCGGCCTTGATGAGCCGTTCCGCCGTTTCACCCGCACCCGGATAAATTGCGATGCCGATACTGGGCGTCGCATACACTTCACTGCTCTTCACGTCGTACTTGTCCGAAAGATTGAGTACGAGTTTCTGTGCAGCAGCGGCTGCATTTCGATTTTCGTCAAAGTCCTCGAGGCAGACGATAAATTCATCACCGTCCCAACGACCCGAAAAGTCGCCGATACGCAAGTTGTTTTGCAATCGTTTGGCAACCTGGCGCAATAATTCATCGCCGCTGTCGTGACCCAGCGTTTCGTTAATGGACTTGAAGCGATCCAGGCCGACAAACAGGACAGCGATCGGACGATCGTTGCGCTGGCTCCGCCCCATCGCCTTTTGCAACTGCTCGGTGAACAGGCGCCGGTTGGGCAGTCCCGTCAGGTCATCGAACTGTGCACGCTTTTCGAGTTCGATCGTTCGTCTCATCACATCCGTGACGTCGCGGAACGTGATGATGCCCCCAACCAGGGACCGGTTGTTATCGTGCAGTCCCTGGCCATTGATGCTGAGTACGATATCGCCCTGGTCCGGTACAAGATAGGCAGCGACCTGGTTGGAAAACGTTTGGCCGCGGCAGGCTTTCACGAGCGGCAGGTCGTCGCGCTCAATCTGTTCGCCGTCAGCGGCGGTGTTGCAGAAGTTTCTCGCCCAGCGCGGGCCGGGCTGCTGCCGGGGAGTCAGTCCCAGGATCGAGCGTGCGGCCGGATTGATATCGAGTACGTGTCCCTGCCGGTCAACGACGATGGCGCCATCATTGATATTCTTGAGGATCGACAGCACCGTGCTGTCCGTTTCGGAAAGCCGGGTCAGCAGTTTGAAGCGTTGAATTGCGTGGTCGATGATCGCATCGATCTCCTGGCGACCTGTGTCATCGGCGCAAAGGTAGCCTTGTGCGCCGGCACGAACCGAGGCGATGCCGCGGTGCTCCGTGTCCCGGGTTGTGACGGCGACGACCGGGAAGTTACCGAACGAGCGGATCAGGGCATTGAGTGAGTGCCTGGGGTTGTCGGCCTTCGACGGTGCCTCGAACATCAGGAGATCGACCCGGTCCGGCATCGAGCCAGGGATCGACAGGTCCTTGTGTCGGGCGAGTTCCCCACAGCAGGCGTAGGCTTCGAGTTTGTTGCAGAATTCGGCAGCGAAATCGCTGTCCCCGAGATACAGAATTGACCGTCCAGCCATCCGCCCTACGATGCCTCCACTGGCAACCACGCCCCTTAATGCTGTATCCAGCCGTCTCCCACGCGAGGATCGTTACCCGCTCCGGATGTTTTTACGTTTTGGCGTTACGGAAGTCGTAACGTGACTTGCGAGCCTGACGCATAATAACAGAATAGCGATAAAACTCAGTCTGCAAACTGCCATCTGGCCGAATTTGACCGTTCGGATTAAACGCATGCGAGCCTTCAACCACAAACCGGCATGCTTTGCTATTCTTGGGTTCTTCACTGGCAAACTGATCAAGGCCGGGCGGTTGCCCGGAAGTACGAAGCATGGGCCGTCTCCTCAAGATCATTCTTTATTCACTCGCCGGAGTCGTCGGTATCGTTGTGATCGCCCTCATCTCGGCGATGCTGTTCTTCGACCCTAACGATTTTCGCGATCGGATCCAGACTGCCGTCAATGAATCGACCGGTCGTGACCTGGTCATCGGCGACCTGGATCTATCCGTGTTTCCGTGGCTGGCCGTCAACGTCGGGCCGTCGGAACTGGGTAATGCCGAGGGATTTGACACCGGGCAGTTCCTGAGTTTTGACAGCGCGTCCTTAAGTGTTCGCATACTCCCGCTCATTCTCAGGCAGGAGGTCGTGGTCGGCACGGCTTCACTGGACGGACTGGCGGTCAACCTCGAAGTCGGCGCCGATGGCGTCAACAATTGGGACGATCTGTCGGAGGGGGGCGGTGACTCAGCTTCCGGCGAGGACACCGACAACGGGACCAGCGCGTCCATCGACGTTGCCAATATCGCGGTCACGAACGCCAACGTTTCCTACCTGGATTGGGGGACAGAATCCCGCTATGCGGTCAACGGCCTGTCCTTCGAGACCAGCAGAATAGCAGCGGATGTGCCGATCGACATTCGTGCGGAATTTGACTTTACGTCTTCGGACGGCGTTGGTGGTCATGTCGCCATGCGGAATACGACGTCGATGTCGGAAGGCATGGCGCAAATCACGGTTGATGGGCTGAACATTGCGGGCAGCCTGGAAGGCATCGTATCCGGGCCTGCAGCGTTCAACTTCGATTCGCGCTCGGTCACGATTGACACAGCCGCCGAGCGTATCGACGCCGGTGAGATGGATTTCACGATTCTCGGTGTTTCGATGTCTGCGGATGTCGAGCCTTTCTCCTATGCAGGTACACCGCAGCCGACGGCGGCACTTCGGGTAGCCGCGTTTTCGCTGAAAGAACTCATGCAGACGCTCGACATGGAGGCTCCTGCGACGGTCGATCCTGCCGCCATGCAAAGTGTTTCGTTCAGTGCGAATGCGGTGGTCGGTCAAGACAGCATCAAGCTGTCCGCAATGTCGCTCGACCTCGATGACTCGACGATGACTGGCACGATGTCCCTGCCGATGACCGCTGCCGGGGTGCTCGGATTTGATCTTGAAGCAGACAGTATCGTTGTGGATGGCTACATGGCACCGGCCGATGAAAGTGATGCCGGCGGCGAGGAAGACAGCGGCGATATGGAGATTCCGGCCGACCTCGTCCGGGCACTCAATGTGGACGGCAACTTCCGAATCAACGAGACCGTCCTGTCGGGCATGACGTTTACGAACATGGAAGTGGGCGTCACGGCAGGCAACGGGCGGCTGCGGTTGTTTCCGTTAGGTGCCGAATTTTACGCTGGCACTTACGCAGGCGACGTACGTATTGATGCATCGTCTGACGTACCGACGATTTCTGTCAATGAGCGGATCTCCGGTGTCGATATCGGCCGGATGATGGCCGCGATGTTCGAAGCGGACAACGTCACCGGAACGATCAATGGCCACTTCCAGCTCGCGGGGGCCGGCAAGACCATGTCGGCGATCCAGCAGGACCTGGATGGAACGATGTCCTTCGAGCTGGCGGATGGTGCGCTCGAGGGTACGGATATCTGGCATCAGTTGCGATCCGCGCGTGCGATATACCGCATGGAGCCGGCGCCGGAGCCCGTGCTGCCGGCCCGCACGGAGTTTTCTGCCATCAAGGCGACTGGCGTGGTCACGGACGGTGTCTTCACCAATGATGACTTTATTGCCGAGCTGCCGTTCCTGCAGCTGAATGGCGCTGGAATGGTCGACTTAGGTACCAGGGAAGTCGACTACGCACTCGAAGTGCGGGTGTTTGATCGCCCGGAATTCATGTCAGGTGCAACAGCGGAGGAACTGGCCGATTTCACAGAGACAGTCGTGCCGCTGAAGATTACGGGCCCGATGGGATCGCCCAGTGTAAGGCCGGACATCGAAGGCATTTTCCGTGCCCGGGTTGAAGAGGCCATCGAGGAACAGACAGAGGAGTTGCGGGACAATCTTCTCAATCGCCTGCTGGGCGGGGACGGCGCCGAGGTTGATTCCGAAGCGGAAGACGAAGGCCTGGAAGAAAAATTAAAGAAAAATCTGCTCAAAAAGTTGTTTGAGGACTGAGGGTTTGAACAATCGTCAAGCGAGTTGGTCAGCAGTCCTGGCGGGCTTCCTGTGTTTCGTTGTCAGCATGGTCGGGCATCCTGCGGAACTGGAATCTATCGAGGTCGACCGGGAAGCGGGTCGTTATACGCTGCGCTCGGTGACATGGTTCGATGCCGATCAGGAAGATCTTTTCGCACTCCTGGCTGACTACGACCAATACCATCGCTTCACATCGGCCATCATTGAGTCGAGGAGCCCGGCGCCCGACGCGAACGGGCGGCCGGAGTTCTTCAACCGCATGGAAGGCTGTGTCCTGTTCTGGTGCCGGTATTTCGTTCGGATCGGTTATCTAGAGCTGGATCCGATCGATGAGATCAGGGCCCTGGTCGACGCAGAGCGTAGTGATTTCAAGTTTTCCTATGAACGCTGGCAGCTCAGCACCGAGGGCGGCAGGACCCGCCTCGTCTACGAATTCGAGATGATCCCGGACTTCTGGGTGCCACCGGTGCTTGGTCCTTATTACATCAAACGTGCATTGCGACGCGGTGGTGTCCGGGCGGCACAGCGCATTGAGGCGCTGGCTCGGGGCGAGGAATCACCGGTCCTTTAGTTTTGCCGTACACTTCAGCGGTATGAATGTCCTCGCCGCACCGGTTGTCCACTGGTTTGAACAACATGGTCGCAAGAACCTTCCCTGGCAGGCGGATCCGTCGCCCTACCGCGTCTGGATTTCCGAGATCATGTTGCAGCAAACCCAGGTTGCAACGGTGATCCCTTACTATCAGCGATTCATGGCATCGTTTCCCGATGTCGGGGCACTGGCCGCAGCGGAACTTGACGATGTGCTGCATCACTGGTCGGGATTGGGGTATTACGCGAGAGCGAGAAATCTGCACAAGACCGCAGTCATCCTGCGCGACGATTACAACGGCGACTTTCCGCAGGCCATTGATGACGTAGAGGCGCTGCCTGGTATCGGTCGCTCGACGGCTGGCGCCATTCTCGCGTTGTCACGAGGGCAACGTCACCCGATTCTCGACGGCAACGTCAAGCGGGTGCTTGCGCGGTACTTTGTTGTTGAGGGCTGGCCAGGAAAAAGCAGCGTCGCGCGCAAGCTGTGGGACCTGGCGGAAGAGCACACGCCGTCGGACAATGTCGCTGCCTATACGCAGGCCATGATGGATCTGGGCGCAACAGTCTGCACGCGAACAAGACCGGATTGCAGCAACTGTCCATTGAACAGTGGTTGCAAAGCCCATGCGATCGGTTGCGAAACCCGGTATCCGGGCAGGAAGCCGAAGAAAGAAAAACCACGCCGCTCGACACACATGATTCTCGTACGGCGAGAAGAGCGTGTTTACCTGGAGCGCCGCCCGCCGGCCGGTATCTGGGGTGGCCTGTACAGTTTCCCGGAGCTTCGGTCCGTATCGGACGTCGAGCCGTGGTGTGAGCGGGTGTTTGGCTCTGCGCCAAATCGCATCTCGGAATGCGAGGTGCTGTCTCACAGCTTTACCCATTTCGACCTGGACATATATCCCCTGGAGGTCGATGTGGATGTGCGTTGTGTTTGCGACTCTGACCAGGGGCTCTGGTACGCGCCGCGGAGCCCCCGGCAGGTCGGGCTAGCGGCGCCGGTACAGGCACTCATCGATCAGCTGGCTTCACACGGATAAGGAAGCAACGATGTTCCGCTGCATGCAGTTGTTGGTGCACCCTCGTGCTGTTTGGACGTATGATCCATGGAAGGCCTGTGCCTGAATTCACCTGTCGGAAGTCACTATGTCCAGAACCGTTAATTGCATCATCCTGAAAGCCGAAGCGGAAGGTCTCGACTTTGCGCCGTACCCTGGCGAGCTTGGCCAGAAGATCTATGACAATGTGTCCAGGGAGGCCTGGCAGCGTTGGCTGGGACACCAGACGATCCTCATCAACGAGTATCGCCTGACGCCGATCGAGCCCGAGGCCCGGAAGTTCCTCGAAACGGAAATGGAGAAGTACTTCTTCGGCGAAGGCTCGACCATACCCAGGGAATACGTGCCCGAATAACGGTTATACCTGCGCGGCGGGCGCACTCCTGCTCCTCATATGCGCATGGTGCGGTTTCGTGCGATCAACCCAGCGGCAACTCCGTCGTCTTCGTCACTGTCCGAATGGCCACACTGGAATTGACCCGGGCCACGCCGGGCAGACGGGTCAGTGCCTCGTTGTGCAGCCGTTCGAAATCGGCCATGTCGGAAACGACGACACGGAGCAGGTAGTCGAACTCGCCGGTCATCAGGTAGCACTCCATGATTTCCGGTATGCCCTGCACAGCTTTTTCGAATGCAGCGAGCTCCCGTTGCTCCTCACGACGCAATGCGATGTGCACGAAAACCGTGCCGGTCAGGCCGATGGCCTTCTGATCGAGGAGCGCGACGTATCGCTCGATCAGGCCCGACTCCTCGAGCGAGCGAACCCGGCGCAGGCATGCCGACTCGGACAGGCTGACCCGGCTGGCCAGTTCGACATTGCTGATGCGGCCGTCGTTCTGTAGCTCGGCGAGTATGGATTTATCGTATTTATCGATAATCATGGCAGATTCTGCGTAATTATGGGCATTAAGAGAAGGAATATGCCATATTTTCTCCATAAAGACATTGAATCAGCAAGCCAATTGCGCGTTTCCGTCGGTATCCTCCGCAGATAGCCATAAACATTACCTTTCCGTGGGGGAGTACCGGGATGAAGGTCGGAATACCTAAAGAGGTCAAAGTGCTCGAATTTCGCGTCGGCATGGTGCCGGCAGGCGTGCGCGAGCTCGTTAGTGACGGTCACGAAGTTTTCGTCGAGACGAATGCGGGTGCCGGCATCGGCATGACCGACGCAGACTACGAGGCGGCGGGTGCAACCATCCTCGATACCGCGAAAGCGGTATATGACACCGCAGAAATGATCGTCAAAGTTAAGGAACCGCAAGCAGAGGAATGCGCGATGCTGCGGGCTGACCAGGTGCTGTTTACTTACCTGCATCTGGCAGCGGATCCGGCGCAGACGGAAGCGCTGGTCAATTCGGGGACCACGGCGATCGCCTATGAAACGGTGACAGCTGACGATGGCTCTTTGCCGTTGCTGACTCCGATGAGCGAAGTTGCCGGTCGACTGTCGATTCAGTCGGGGGCGTTCGCGTTGCAAAAGGCCAATGGAGGCCGTGGTGTGCTGTTGGGCGGGGTGCCCGGTGTTGCACCCGGCAAAGTGATTGTGATCGGCGGCGGCGTCGCTGGCACCCACGCAGCCGAAATGGCTGTCGGTCTTGGGGCTGAAGTCACGATACTGGATCGCTCGGTACCGCGGCTCAGGGAAATTAACGACCTGTACGGAGGGCGGGTAAGAACGGCTTACTCGACGAACCAGGCGATTGACGAACTGGTTCCGGAAGCGGATCTCGTCGTCGGCGCGGTTTTGATCCCGGGTGCGGCGGCACCAAAGCTGGTTTCCGCAGAGCATGTGAAACAGATGAAGGCGGGTGCTGTGCTCGTCGACATTTCAATCGACCAGGGCGGATGTTTTGAAACGAGCAGGCCGACAACGCACGCGGAACCGACCTATGTGGTCGATGACGTTGTGCACTACTGTGTGACGAACATGCCGGGTGCGGTGCCGAGAACGTCGACGTTTGCACTCACCAATGTGACGTTGCCATTTGCAAGGAACCTGGCAAACCTGGGCTGGCGCGAGGCGTTGTTGCGCGACCAGCACTTGCGACACGGCCTGAACGTGCACGCCGGACATGTGAACCACGAGGCGGTGGCAAAGGATCTCGGGTACGGATACCTTTCTGCCGACGACGCTTTACAAGCAGCCTGATCTAACTCCCCCTTGATCAGGCAGTGTCTTAAGCCGGGCTTTCGCCCGGCTTTTTTTATGCCGGTTGGAATATCGACGCCCCGCCTCGTGACCGCGATATTGGTCATGTCGATGGCGGGTCGGCACACCCGGGTATGGCCGCGTGGCGGCGGTCTTCCGGCATCGCCAATCCCAATAGCTAATTCCTTGACTGAACAGGCATTCCCCGGTGTAATACGCGGCCGTGCGAAAGCCCCCTTGGGGCCGGGCAGTGCGGTTGCGGGCTAGTAGCGCCGCGAATCTTCGCACCGGGAAAAATTTGATGCCATGTCATGGCCAGGTAGCTCAGTTGGTAGAGCAGCGGACTGAAAATCCGCGTGTCGGCAGTTCGATTCTGCCCCTGGCCACCAATTCCTCATCCCATAAAGTCCGATAAAGTCTTGGCGCTTGCGCAAGCGTCTGAATCAAGACTGATTGATGTCTCATGACGTTCACGGACATCCACGGCGTATTGGCCGTACCCTGCAGATGGGTCTGTAAAAAGCGACTGCAGCCTGGTATCCCGAGACCACATAAAAAATCCCCCGGGTATACCGGGGGATTTAAAAGTATATTTTTGCCTGTTGTCACCCCGCCAAATAATTTTGGCGGGGTGGTAGTAATCAGTCCATGCCAGGCAATACCTGGTTGTCCGTGTAAATGCAGTTAGCTTCTTTTACATCGGAGCGCAAAACGCGATCGCGGAACTTGGTGTGGTTCCACTCACCCTCCCAATGTTCCGGGTCAATGAACGTGAAATCCATGATCAGGGTATTACCGTTATTGGTAACCCGGTATCGTTCTATGATCTTCAACTGGTCGCCGGTCAGTATGCCGGCCTGGATCAGGTGGTTCGAAGCGGTGAAACCAGTGGTCTCGATCACCAATGTGTCGCCCTCCCAGTGGCCCAGCGATTCGCCGTGCCAGTTTCTATCGAGCTTGCTTTCCGGAACGCGGTCGCGGCCGTCGAGGTAAATTGCACGGTAGTCGTTGTTTAGTCGCGACACCATGAAAATTGCCGTGGGGTACTGCAGCATCATCAGTGAACCATAACGCGTCATGTAGCGGGGCATGCCCGGCGGATAGCAGAGCGCCGTGGGGTCGCCGTAGCGCGTACCCTCTTCGCTGGCCTCTATATATTCATCGAAGAATGCTTGTGCCTTGGCTGTGAGTTTTGGCTTTGGCTTGAACTCGAACGAACCGTAATTTGCACGCCATTCATCCTCGCCCCGGTAGCGCCAGACGCCGGTGAGATCGAAAGGCGCGGGTGGCCGTTCTTTCGCGAGATTCTCGGGATCGAGAGCGCCCGGCTGGTCACCAGCCGACGCGTTGGATCCCGGGCCCTGACCCACTGATACGACCGGCAGCTGCGGAGGCCGGGTTTTTCTCTCCCTGTCAGCCAGGGTTTCTCCCTCCGGAGGCGGTACCCATTCCATCAGGGCTGGATATACCTGGCGACGCGCCGATTGGGGTGCTTCCATGTTGTAGGATGTGCCGTCTGCGTCAATCATGCCCTCGATCAAGCCACCCGGGGCTCCGGTCTTGAGCGGGTACATTTTAATGGTGACCGTGTCACCAACAGAGACCGACTCCCGGCTAAAACCCATGGCTGTCATGCCCGCAATACTTTGACCCTCGATGTTCCAGGTTGCGACTTGACCGCTCTCGTCGGTGACGTCCATGGTAATGATCATGTGCGGATTACGCATGATGAAGCGGGTGACTACGCCGGTTCTCTGGATCGTATGGCTTTCGTCAAATACGACTGCTGAGTGATGACCAAAGACCTGGCTACCGGCAAACGCCAGGAAACCGCCGAACAGGATTCTTGTAATGTATTTCATGATTGAAGTTCCAAATAGGTTATTGATAGCCTGCTTCGATGTACAAACGTGCGCTCTCGACCGTGCAATTGGCGGGCAAAGGTTTCCTGTCAGCTAACTTTTTCAGGTACCAGTCAATTTCGACAGGCCTGGCCAGATAGACGGGATCTGTCAGCGTCATTTGCACACGAAGTGTCATACCGCCGTCGACCAGTGAGTACCGCTCTACCAGGTGTTTTTGCTCGCTAGAGTCGACGCCTGTGAAACTACCCCAGCGGTCGGGCGCAAAATTCGTGGTTTCCACCGTGAGGGCCTCACCCTCCATACGACCGATTGACTGTCCAAGCTTGGATCGTTCGCCCGGGACACTTGCCCCATCAAGCTTGATTATTCGTCGCTGATTACGCATGTGATAGTCGAAAACAAACGTATTTTCATCGGGCCGCGTGATCACGATCGGGTAGGGTAGAGTCGTCGACTTTGGTGGGCCTGGATCATCACAGTCTAGCTGAGGATTCTGGTCTTCGCGGAAGTTTGCTACCAGCTCACTCCCTTTTTCAGTGTAAGGCCAGTCTTCAGGCGGGTAATAGGTGAAGCCGACGCGTTCGGTATCGCGTGTCCATGTCCCCGTCATATCCGTTGATGGTTCCACCGTCATTACAGGTGCCGTGGAAGT
>CAZVWF010000002.1:0-8072 GCA_964630795.1 uncultured Woeseia sp.
ATCATCGACAACGGGATGTCGTCGCGCTCCCCGGCAATGAAGTACAGTGCTACCAGCCAGACCGCCAGCAGGGTCGCAGAAATCTTCCAGTCGCGCTTTTCAGTCTGTTGCTCTTTCATTCGTTTTGCGGCCAAACCGCCAGTTCGTAGCCGCAGGGCCTGTAAACCGGAAACGGCGAACACTCTTCCTTCCGTAATAGTGATCCACGCAGGTGTCCTGAAGCCAGACTATACAGCCTGTCAGAGGGTGTCGAATACCGGGTGATAGCGGGCTACGCCGGCGATGGAAGCGAGGCTGCCCTCAGACAGCTCCAGTGCCATAAAGACCTCGTCTGGGACATCGTAGGTCGAGGAAATGCCGAAAGTGCATGCAGGCACGAAACCGAATCGGGGATAGTAAGCCGAATGTCCCAGGACGATTACACCGGCTGCATCGAGGGATGCACATCGTGCAAGGCCTTCCCTTACTAACGCCGAGCCGATTCCGCTACGTTGATCGGCCGGCCTGACAGCCATGGGTGCCAGTCCAAATAGCAGGGCATCTGCATTTTCAATAGTGACCGGCGAAAACAGGATGTGCCCGACAATGACGCCGTCGCTTTCGGCGACCAGGGAAACCAGGGGAGCAGCTTCGTCCCGCAGCCGGTCGACCAGTCCGGCCTCGCCGGGAGAATTGAAGGCGGCTGTCAGGATGTTGTTGACGATGACAAAATCGTCCGGGATTTCATCCCTGATCCGCACGGGTGTCAGGCCTGACTCAGCCAGGTCTTATTCGTCCCACTGCAAGCCGGCCTCACCGATTCCGCTCCGCGAGCGCAGCCTGGATTTTTGCTGCCAGTTCAGTCGCCTCACGGCGGACCCTTGCCGTGTCGATGGTCAGGAATTCACCGTCACGCATCAGCAGTTTGCCGTCGATGGTGACAGAGGCCACATCCTGCTCGTCGGCCACATAGACCAGGTGCGAGATGACATCGTAGGTCGGTACAAAATGTACATCGTCGAAAGCAACCTGGATGATGTCAGCACGCTTGCCCGCTTCCAGGGAACCCACGGTATCGCCGAGGCCAACTGCCTCTGCGCCACCCCGGGTTGCCATGCGTAATACGGTGCTGGCCGACAGTGCCTTGGGGTCCATCGTCGCGACCTTTTGCAGCAAGGCGGCAAGCCGCATTTCCTCCCACATGTCGAGATCATTGTTGCTCGCGGCGCCGTCAGTGCCGAGCCCTACAAGGACGCCAGCATTGAGCATGTCGACGACAGGCGATATGCCGGACGAGATCTTCATGTTCGAGGTGGGATTATGGATTACGCCCACGCGGCGTTCCGCCAGTATCTGAATGTCACTCTCTGAAGGCCAGACAACGTGCGCACCGATTGTCGGCCCGTCGAAAAAGCCGATCGACTCCATGAGCTCGATGCTCGTCATGCCGTACTCTCGCTCCGAAAAGGCTGTTTCGAAAGGCGACTCTGAAAGATGAATGGTGATGGGCGTATTCGTTTCGATGGCGGCCGCGCGCGTCGCCGCCAGTTGCTCGGCTTTGAGCGTGTAATTGGCGTGCGGGCCCCAGACCGGGGTGATGCGACTGTTTCGACCCTGCCAGTTGTTGACGAAGGATTGCCCCTTGGCAAGGGAGTCTGCGGCGCTCTCTGCATCCGGGCTGCGCTGGTCGATCACGGTCGCAGAAATGTAAGCGCGCATACCGCATTGTTCGACGACCTGGGCAATCATGTCGGGGTAGTAGTACATGTCGACAAACATTGTCGTCCCGCCACGAATCATTTCCCAGCAGGCGAGCTCTGTTCCAATACGAACGAATTCATCGTCGACGAATTCCACTTCCGCCGGGAAGATATAGTTCTGCAGCCAGTCCATCAGGTCGAGATCATCCGCAACACCGCGCAGCAATGTCATCGCCGCGTGTGAGTGCCCGTTGACCAGGCCCGGCATTACAATACGATTGTCGCCGGCCAGCGTGCCGTTCGCGCTGTATTCGCGATTGATGTTGTCGGCCGACCCTATAGCGATGATCAGGCCATCATCGACGGCAACGGCGCCGTCCCGAACGACCAAACCGTCGTCGTCCATTGTGACGATGTATTCACCCTCGATAATCAGATCGATAGCGTTCGGGTCGGGCGATTCCGCCATCGGTTCGGCAGATTGTTCCGGTGGCGAACAGGCTGCCAGGAAAAGCGCGGCACAGGCTGTTGCGAGCAGGGATTTTGTCAGGGTCTTCGGAGGATTCAGCGTCATTATTCTTTTCTGGAAATGTGTTCCGGTTTTCCGCATTCTAACCCGATAATGGTGCCAGCGACGCGAAACCTGCACACTGGTGCCCACCTGGATCTCCGATAACAATATGAATTACAAGGAAATACCGAAAGTCGAGCTGCACTGCCATCAGGAAGCCTGTTTCCGGCCGCCGCCGGTTACGGAGTTTGGTGCAAGCCCGGGCCTCGATACAGGAAATGACCCGGAGTGTTTTTATCGGGAATGGCTGTTATCAGGGCCGCTCAGGAACCTGGAGGTGGCACTGAAGCACTTCGCCGATTTTGAAATCAGGGGATTTGTCTGATCATGATGGTCAACGACATCATTCGAAACAAGCGCGATGGCGGAGAGTTGTCAGCGGATGAAATCTCCTTTTTCGTTGACGGGCTTGTGGATGGCTCCATCCCGGCTGAACAGGTCTCCGCACTCGCGATGGCTGTCTACCTGAACGGGATGACATCTAACGAGGCTGGCAAGTTGACCATGGACATGGCCAATTCCGGTGCAGTGCTCAACTGGCAGAATTCAGGCCTGGAAGGCCCCGTCGTCGACAAGCACTCGACCGGCGGCGTGGGTGACAAGGTCAGTTTCCTGCTGGCGCCCATCGCGGCCGCCTGCGGCTGCTACGTGCCCATGATCTCGGGTCGCGGCCTGGGTCATACCGGCGGCACTACGGACAAGGTTGAGTCCATTCCGGGTTACAACGCGACCCCTGATTTCTCGCTGTTTCGAAAAGTCGTACAGGACGTGGGTTGCGCCATCATCGGTCAGACAGAGGAACTCGCGCCGGCAGATCGTCGTTTCTATGCAATACGGGATGTCACATCGACCGTTGAATCAGTTCCGTTGATTACGGCATCGATTCTGTCGAAGAAGATTGCTGCAGGACTCGATGCGCTCGTCATGGATATCAAGGTGGGCAGCGGTGCATTCATGTCGTCGATGGACGATGCCCGCGAGCTGGCTGCTAGCATAATTTCGACAGCTGCAGCGGCAGGCCTCAAGACGCATGCTTTGATCACCGACATGAACGAGTGCCTGGGTAGGACAGCGGGCAACGCGCTGGAGATTGCCGAGTCAATGCGTTTCCTTGCCGGCGACGAGCGCGAGCCGCGACTGAACGAGGTCGTGATGTCGCTTTGCGCCGAGATGCTGGTCGCGTCCGGCCTCGAAAAGGACCGCGATAAGGCGCAGATCAGGACAGACGCCGCTGTGACTTCTGGCGAGGCTGCAGCGCTATTCGATCGGATGGTAATCGGCCTTGGAGGGCCGCCCGATTTTGTCGCCAGCCATCGTCAACATCTGCCGATGGCGCCGGTCACTGTCGCGATACATGCTGCGGAACCAGGTTACCTCACTGCGGTCAACGCCTTTCAGGCAGGCAATGCCATTATCGAGCTCGGCGGTGGGCGGCGCCAGCTCGGCGATACACTCGATCTTGCAGTTGGCTTGAGCGATGTGGCCGCCGTGGGTGAGCGCGTGGACCACGAGCGGCCGCTTGCCGTGGTTCATGCCGGTTCCGAGGATGCTGTGACTGCTGCTCGCGGGCTATTGCTCGAGGCCTGCACGATCGCGGCCGAGCCGCCCGCAGCGCGACCGGTTATTTGCGAGACGGTGACCGCAGATTGGTGAGCAAACCGTGCGTATAGCCGGTATCCTTTGCGGGCACGAAAAATAACAACAATAAACCCGGATCAGACAGGGGACGCTCCTAATGTTAGAGAAACTGATAGGACTCGTGGGTATCGTCGCCATACTCGGGATTGCCTACCTGCTTTCGAGTAATCGTAAAGGGATAAACCTCCGTATTGTCGGTTCGGCTTTTGCTTTGCAGGCTATTGTTGCTGCATTTGTGATCTACCTGCCTGCGGGGCAGGTCATGATCGACGGCATGAGCAATGCCGTAATGAATGTGCTGTCCTATTCGCGCGACGGTATCGAGTTCATCTTCGGGGGACTCGCCCAGCAGGATGGCGAAATCCTCCGTGCGAACAGTGACGAGCGGGTCAGCATCTGGAGCTTCGCCGTCAATGTGCTGCCAATCATTATCTTTTTCTCGGCATTGATGTCCGTGCTTTATCACCTGCAAATCATGCAGATCATCGTCAAAGCCGTCGGTGGGGCTATTCGATTTGTCGTGGGTACGAAGGCGGTCGAGTCGCTGAATGCAGCCGCCAATATCTTCATTGGGCAGACCGAAGCGCCACTTGTCGTTCGGCCATACCTCAAGTCGCTTACCGATGCGCAATGGTTCGCCATCATGGTATCGGGCGTCGCATCCATCGCCGGCACGGTGCTGCTTGCCTACGTTCAGCTGGGTGCGGAGCTCAAGTACCTGCTCGCGGCCAGCTTCATGGCCGCACCCGGCGGACTGTTGATGGCCAAGATCATCATGCCGGACGACGATTCGGAGTCTGTGGCCGAGGACGATGAACACCTGGAACTTGGCAAGAGCGAACACGAGAACGTAATCCTTGCCGCCGCTGCAGGTTCCGCGGACGGGCTTAGACTTGCGGTCAATATCGGCGCCATGCTGATTGCTTTTATTGCGCTCATTGCATTGCTGAACGGATTGATCGGTGGTGTGGCAGGCCTGGTGGGCATCGAGGGACTGACCTTGCAGAAAATTCTGGGCTGGATTTTCTCGCCATTGATGTGGCTGCTGAGCATCCCGTGGGGAGAAGCGCAGGCAGCCGGCGCACTGTTCGGCGAAAAACTGATCCTGAACGAGTTCGTGGCGTTCAGTAACCTGAATGAATACCTCGCAGGCATGAGCGAGCGAACCCGTGCGATCACGACGTTCGCGCTTTGCGGATTCGCCAACCTGTCATCGATTGCAATTTTGCTCGGCGGTCTCGGCAGCCTGGTACCGGAAAAGAAAGACCTGATTGCGCGTTTTGGTATCAAGGCTGTCGCAGCGGGTTCTTTGTCAAACCTGATGAGCGCCGCGCTCGCAGGACTGCTCCTGCCACTCTGATCGGCTGAAGATGGCGAAGCGTCCTGTCATCATCGACTGCGATCCCGGCCAGGATGATGCCGTCAACCTGTTGCTGGCGATGGCCTCGCCCGACGATCTGGATATCCTTGGCATTACCACGGTCGCGGGTAACGTGCCGCTCTCATTGACCGAACGCAATACCCGGCAATTGTGTGATATCGGTGGACGAACGGATCTGCCGGTCTTCGCGGGTTGCGACAGACCGATGCAACGTGAACTCCTGACGGCAGAGAATGTACATGGGAGCACAGGTATCGACGGCGTGGAAATCGTCGAGCCGGAAACACCGCTGGCGGATGGGCATGCCGTCGATTTCATCATCGATTCATTGCTGTCTGCCACACAAGCCATAACGCTTGTGCCGACCGGGCCATTGACGAACATCGGTACTGCGATTCAGCGCAATCCGGCAATTCTGGACCGGGTCGCCGAGATCGTCCTTATGGGTGGTGCCATGCGCGAGGGGGGTAATCACTCACCGTCGGCAGAGTTCAATATCCTCGTCGATCCCCATGCAGCGGATATCGTGTTTCGCTGTGGTCGCCCGATCACCGTATTTGGACTGGATGTGACGCACCTGGTCCTGGCGACGGTCGAACGTCGGGAGCGCATTCGCGGCATCGCCAATCCGGCCGGTCAGGCTACTGCCGGCATGCTCGACTTTTTTAATCGTCATGACACGGCCAAGTACCAGTCCCTGGGCGCGCCTCTGCATGACCCGTGCACGGTCGCTTACCTGTTGAAGCCGGACCTTTTCGAATTGAAAGCCTGTAACCTCACCGTCGAAACCGGGTCCGAATTGACCATGGGGCACACGGCAGTCGACTTCTGGCACGTCACTGACCGTCCCCACAATATTCGGTGGGCACATGCCGTGGACGCAGATGGTTTCTACGACCTGCTCGTACAGCGGCTGGAGCGATTCAGTGACGAATGATCAGCCGTCAATCGTTGTCGTTGGATCCGTCAATCTCGACTTTGTCGCCACCGCGGATCGATTACCTGCGCCAGGCGAGACGGTAACCGGAGCCGAGCTCAATCGATTCCCGGGCGGTAAGGGCGCCAACCAGGCATTGGCGGCACGGCGACTGGGTGCCCGGGTGTCGCTGGTCGCCTGCGTTGGCGACGATCCGGAAGCCGATGCGGCTTTGGCCTTGCTCAACGAAGGCGACGTTGACCTTGCTGCATCCGTTACGCATCCATCCGCGCCGACGGGCGTTGCACTGATCGCTGTTTCCCCCGATGGAGAAAACCACATCGTCGTCGCGCCAGGAGCCAACCGGGAGTTATCCGCGTCGCACATTGCATTGCCGGACGCCGAAGGGCTTATTTGCCAGCTCGAAATAGAACTCCCAGCACTTGAGTACGCGATCAATGCTTTTGACGGGTTTATCTGCATCAACCTGGCGCCCGCGGCGGACGTACCCGATGTCTTCTTTCGGGAAGCTGATTTGCTGGTCGTCAATGAATCGGAGGCTCGATTCTATAGCGATGCGTTACTCACGTCGGACGCGATGGTGGCTCGCACGCTGGGCGCCGATGGTGCGGAATTGCTGACGCGTGGAAAGGTGATATCGCGGGCCGATGCGCCTGTGGTCGAGACAGTTGATACGACCGGCGCTGGCGATACATTTACCGCGGCGTTGACGCTTGCCCTGATCGAAGGACAGCCTCCGGAGCGGGCTTTGCGATTTGCCTGTGCGGCGGGGGCGGCAGCGACCACAAAATCCGGCGCACAACCGTCCCTGCCGTTACGTGGCGATGTCGAGCAGCTACTTCAGTCGAAATGACGCGGGCAACAACTCGTCGATCGTGTAGTCGTTGATCGAGCCGCCTTCGCCAATCAGGATGATCCGGGTTTCCGCATCGGAAAACTCCAGGATGCACTGGCGGCAGCCTCCGCAGGGTGTGCAGGCCTCGATGGCGTCCTTACCGCCAACGGCTGCAATCGCCACTATTCTCCTGCCGCCCGCGGTAACCATCGAGCCGATCGCATTGGCCTCGGCACAGGTGCCCTCCGGGAAGGCTGTGTTCTCTACGTTGCAACCCGTGTGAATATTGCCGGCCTCGTCCATGACGGCGGCGCCAACCCGGTAACCGGAGTAGGGTGCGTGGGCATTGCGCCGGACTTCCGCCGCCGCATCGATCAATGCCTGTTCGTCGACCGTCGTTTCGTGTGATTCCACTGCTGGATTCCTTGCGCTGGTGCCGTGATTTCTGCCGGGTATCGCTGCTCTGCGGCGCCGAATTATCGCACGATTCGCTGCGATTCATCGTGTTGTGCCGCATATGGCAGCCATCGCAAATCACCACCAGCCGATTTGTGGTAAATCGCCGAAAAAAATCGACTTTCAGCCGGTTTCCAGTGACTCGTAACCGTCGGGCGTAAATCGCGGCAGGCAGACACACAGGAAAACCAGGTCGACCTCGCCGTGATTACTGATGCGCTGGGAGGTGCCGGCCGGAATTTCGACGATATCCCCGGGCCCGACCTCGACGGGTGCTTCGCCGCCGAGCTCCATCATGCCGCGACCCGTTTTCATCAGGTACCACTCATTGACGTCCAGTCGATGCAGTTCAGTGGTTATACCCGGCTCGACACGGGTTTCGGCCACCGAGAATGACGGGATGTCGGGGGTATTGGCGATCTCGCGCACGAAGCAGCGCTCGCGACTCAGGATTTCGTCCGGGTTTCCGGCTTTGTAAATGCCTGGCATATAAGGATTCCATTTGGGCGGGCTTTGGGGAGACAATATCGCCCGATCCAACCTGCTGACAAGGAATCGACATGCCGACATCGGAC
>CAZVWF010000002.1:8172-90136 GCA_964630795.1 uncultured Woeseia sp.
CATTACGCCACGAGCAAGGCAGGCCTCCTGATGCTGACGCGCGCTTGTGCGCTTGAGTATGGTCCGGCCGGCATACGCTGCAACGCCGTTTCGCCGGGGCTGATTGATGAGGAAGGTCTTGCCGACACCTGGCCGGACGGGGTGAATCGGTGGCTGGGCAAGGCGCCTCTGGGTCGCATGGGTTCGAGCAATGATGTCGCTGCTGCCACCTTCTTCTTGTTGAGTCCCGAATCCGCCTGGATCAGTGGCGCCAATCTCGTCGTGGACGGGGGAATGTCATCCGTGTCCAGGTGGTAATATCGGCGAGCTATGGCGACCAAACATATGAATGCTGCGCCCGGCGACTTTGCCGGTACCGTCCTGATGCCGGGCGACCCCCTGCGCGCCGAATACATTGCTGAAAATTTTCTCGATGGCGCTCGCCGGGTTACCGACGTTCGCAACATGTGGGGTTTCACGGGTGAGTACAAAGGAATTCCCGTTTCGGTCATGGCGCACGGGATGGGTATACCGTCAGTCTCGATCTATGTGACCGAGCTCATCACCGAATACGATGTCAAACGCGTCATCCGGGTCGGTAGCTGTGGCACGACGCATCCGGATGTGAAACTTCGCGATGTGTTGATCGCGCAGGGCGCATCGACGGATTCCGGTGTCAACCGGATGCGTTTTGGTGGCTACGATTTTGCAGCGCTAGCAAGCTTTTCTCTCGTCCGGCATGCCGTGGATGCAGCCGAGGCATTGGACGTCCGCTATCACGTGGGCAATATTTTCTCGGCGGATCTCTTCTATACGCCGGACACGGCCATGTTCGAGACGATGGCGAAGTTCAATGTGCTCGGGGTCGAAATGGAAGCTGCGGGTATATTTCCTATCGCGGCGGAGCATGGCGTGGAATGTCTCGCCATTTGCACCGTAAGCGATGACATTCCTTCCGGTGACGCTTTGTCTTCTGAAGACCGTGCGACGACTTTTGACGAGATGATCAGTGTCGCGCTGGAGACCGTGCGAAAGGCGGAATCATGAGTCTTGCCGCGGTAGCGGCCAGCGGGCGCATACCGGACATGGGCGAGGTGACGCCGGTCGATGAAGTCGGTGTCAAAGAGCATGCAGCCCGATTTCAGACGCGTAGCATCAAGAAGGATTCGAAAGCCGAAGCGCTCAGGATGGTGTTGTCGATGATCGACCTGACGACGCTCGAGGGGCAGGATACGCCCGGCAAGGTCAGGCAACTCTGCCAGAAAGCCATTCATTTGCATGACGCTCTGCCCGACCTGCCACAGGTCGCCGCCGTGTGCGTCTACCCCACGATGGTGGGTGTGGCCAGGAAGGTGCTGGGTGATGCCGATATCAAGGTCGCCTCGGTAGCGACCGCCTTTCCAAGTGGCATGGCGCCGCGTCAAATCAAGCTCGAGGAAACGCGGATAGCGGTCGAGGAGGGTGCCGATGAAATCGACATGGTGGTTTCGCGCGGCAGGTTCCTGCAGGGTGAGTACGGTTTTGTCTTCGACGAGATCGCAGCCATCAAGGAGGCCTGTGGCGGTGCACATCTCAAGGTGATTCTGGAAACCGGGGAGCTTGGCACGCTTGATCGGGTCCGGCAGGCGAGCGTTCTGGCGATGCATGCCGGTGCGGATTTCATCAAAACCTCCACTGGCAAGATTCAGCCTGCAGCGACGCTGCCGGTGACGCTCGTGATGCTGCAGGCGATCAGGGACTATTTTTATGAATCGGGCCGCATGGTGGGTATGAAGCCGGCCGGCGGTATCTCCAGCGCCAAACTCGCTGTTCACTACCTGGTGATGTTGCGTGAAACACTGGGTACTGCATGGATGACACCCGAGTGGTATCGCTTCGGCGCCAGTTCGCTGGCAAACGATGTGCTGATGCAGATACGCAAACAGGCAACCGGTGTTTACCAGTCGGCGGATTACTTCTCGAAGGACTGACGTATACGGCATGAGTACAGAATCTTCAAAACTCGCTTTTGACGGTGGCTGGCAATACACGCCGGCGCCGGAGAGTACCGATCATGTTTCGATTGACGATCAATACGGATTGTTTATCGGCAATGAATTCGTCGAGCCGGAAAGCGGCCGCTATTTCGATACCATCAATCCGGCGACCGAAGAACATCTCGCCAGCATTGCGGAAGGCGGCGAAGCTGATGTTGACCGGGCCATGAGGACAGCGCGTAAGGCATACAGCGGCGCCTGGTCCAAATTGAAAGCAGCTGAAAGAGGCAAGTACATTTTTCGCATCGCGCGAATCCTCCAGGAGCGCGCCCGCGAGTTTTCTGTCATCGAGTCACTGGACGGCGGCAAGCCGATTCGTGAATCCCGCGATATTGATATTCCACTGGCGGCGGCGCACTTTTTTTACTACGCCGGCTGGGCCGACAAACTCGCGTATGCCTTTCCCGGCCGCAATCCTGTCGCGCTAGGAGTTGCCGGCCAGATCGTTCCCTGGAATTTCCCGTTGTTGATGGCCGCGTGGAAGATAGCGCCGGCACTCGCCTGCGGCAATACCGTCGTATTGAAGCCGGCGGAGACGACACCGCTGACTGCGATGAAGCTCGCAGAAGTGATACGTGACGCCGATCTGCCGCCAGGCGTGGTCAACATCGTTACCGGTGCAGGCGATACGGGCGCGGCCATCGTCAATCACCCGGATATCGACAAGATAGCTTTCACAGGTTCGACCGAGGTCGGGCGAATCATCCAGCGAGCAATTGCCGGTTCCGGCAAAAAATACACGCTGGAACTGGGCGGCAAGGCCGCGAATATTATTTTTGCCGATGCTGCAATCGACCAGGCCGTCGAAGGCATCGTTAACGGCATCTTCTTCAACCAGGGGCACGTCTGTTGCGCCGGTTCGCGGTTGTTCGTGCAGGAGTCGGTGGCCGATGAAGTGATCGCGAAGCTCAAGGACCGGATGGAAACGCTAATCGTGGGTGATCCGCTGGACAAGAATACGGACATCGGCGCCATCAATTCGGCCCGGCAGCTCGAAACGATTGAGTCCTACCTGAAGGTCGGCCGGGAAGAGGGTGCGGAGATGCACCAGAGTAGCTGCGAGGTGCCGGATACGGGCTACTGGTGCAGGCCGACCATCTTTACCGGCGTTTCCCAGTCCAATCGCATCGTTCAGGAAGAGATCTTCGGGCCGGTGCTGGCCATACAGACGTTCCGCACGCAGGAAGAAGGACTGGATAAAGCCAACAACACGCCATACGGCTTGTCGGGTGGCGTCTGGACGGACAAGGGCGCGAAGATATTTCGCATGACCCGGAAAATTCGTGCGGGCGTGGTCTGGGCCAACACTTTCAACAAGTTCGATCCGACATCGCCCTTCGGCGGTTACAAGGAAAGCGGTGTTGGCCGTGAGGGCGGCCTGCATGGTCTCGATGCCTATCTGAAGCTGGAGGCATAGCGATGGCAGGATCAAAATCACGAATGCCGGTCGCAAAGACCTACAAGATATACATCGATGGCAAGTTCCCGCGAACCGAGTCGGGACGCTATTTCACGATAGACGGTGGCGATGGTTCGGTGATCGCCAATATCTGCAGGGGCAGTCGCAAGGACTTCCGTAATGCGGTGGTTGCCGCTCGCAAGGCATTCCCGGGCTGGTCGGGGGCGAGCGCTTACCTGCGCGGGCAGATCCTTTACCGCATTGCGGAAATGCTGGAAGGGCGGGCCGAACAGTTTGTTGCCGAACTCGTTCTTCAGGGCGTGGCGAAACGGCGCGCCAGGAAGGAGATTGATGCGTCGATCGATCGGTTGATTTACTACGCCGGCTGGTCAGACAAATACCAGCAGGTCTTCAGTGCCGTGAACCCGGTTAGTTCGCCACATTTCAATTTCTCCGTGCTCGAACCTGCAGGCGTCGTGTCCGTCCTGGCACCGGATGACAGCGGTCTTTTGGGACTCGTGTCCAATATTGCCCCAGTCATCGTCGGTGGCAATACGACCGTCGTGCTTGCATCGGAGCAACGGCCGCTTTGCGCGGTGAGTTTTGCGGAAGTGCTGCACGCATCGGATGTGCCTGCCGGTGTGGTCAATATCCTGACAGGCTATCGTGAGGAGCTGACCGGGCAGTTCGCATCGCACATGGACGTGAATGCTGTCGTCTACTGTGATGCGGAAGCTGACGATGCGGCAGACATCCAGGTCAGGGCAGCAGGCAATCTGAAGCGTGTCGTCGACCTCGTCGGTACGGACTGGTCAAAAGAAAACGCGCAAAACCCCTATCGCATTAAAGATACCCAGGAAATCAAAACCACCTGGCATCCCATCGGTAGCTAGCAGACCGTTTTTTCCTACCTGCCAGTGCTTTCTCTCAAGTTAAAATCAGCCCTGCTAACAGCGATCGCGACCTGTTCGCTCATCGCCTGCTCAGACGGCGGCGACGTAACGCAAACGACGGACCAGCGGGATCCATCCGTTGCGCGGCTCTGGAATGAGGTACTGCTCGGTGCCATTCGAAATGACTTCGCCCGCCCCACCGTGCACGCACGCAATCTTTTTCACCTGTCTGCAGCGATGTATGACGCCTGGGCGGTTTTCGACACAACGGCAGGTACGTTTCTCCCTGGCAAGACGATTGGCAACTACACCTGCCCGCTGGACTACGAGCCGTACAATCGCGACCTGGTTGAGGCCCGTGAAGAAGCGATCAGCTATGCCGCCTACAGACTCATCACCCATCGCTTCGCAAATGCACCGGGCGTCACCGGCATTCAAAGTAATGCCGATGCATTGATGCAGTCGCTCGGTTACGACCCGGGCGACAATTCGACGGACACGCGCGGGGGTTCAGCGGCCGCGATGGGTAACGTCATCGCAAGCTGCTATATCAACTTCGGCTTGCAGGACGGCGCGAACGAGGCCGACGACTACGCCAATGTGTCCTACCAGCCGGTGAATCCGCCGATCGAACCGGAGCGGCCGGGTAACCCGAATATCGTCGATCTTGATCGCTGGCAGCAGGTGTCTTTGACGGTTTTCATCGACCAGGCAGGCAATCGGGTCAGTGCAACGCCAGACTTCCTGAGTCCCGAGTGGGGGCAGGTGGAGCCGTTCGCACTGTCGCCCGCCGACGCTACGGTCTATTCGAGGGGTGGATTCGACTATTACGTCTACCATGATCCCGGTGCGCCACCCGGGTCCGCGGGCACACTGTCCGATGAATACAAGTGGGGCTTTGCACTGG
This sequence comes from uncultured Woeseia sp., assembly GCA_964630795.1. Taxonomy (GTDB): domain Bacteria; phylum Pseudomonadota; class Gammaproteobacteria; order Steroidobacterales; family Woeseiaceae; genus SZUA-117. The sequence continues at coordinate 13,387 of CAZVWF010000002.1, forward strand.
TATCGGTCTGGTCCTCACACCTGGATCCGGCCGATGGCGTGATGATCGATATCTCGCCGGCGACCATCGGCAACAACCCGTTGCTGCCTGCCAACTTTCCGGATTACCCGAATTTCTATGATTTGCTGATTGTTGGCGACGCCAGCCAGGGCCATGCGACCAACCCGGTGACCGGCGCGCCGTATGCGCCACAAATTGTGCCCCGCGGCGACTACACGCGAGTTCTCGCGGAATTCTGGGCGGACGGACCTGATTCCGAAACCCCACCGGGCCACTGGTTCGTCATTCTTAATACGGTGCAGGATCATCCCGATTTCCAGCGTCGCATGGAAGGCGCGGGTGCAACGCTCGGACCGCTCGAATGGGATGTGAAAGCGTACTTCGCGCTGGGCGGGGCGATGCACGACTCGGCGATTGCTGCCTGGGGTATCAAGGGCTGGTATGACTATCTCCGCCCGGTATCTGCCATTCGGGCCATGGCGGATCGCGGCCAGAGCAGCGATCCTGCACTGCCATCCTATTCTGTTGATGGGCTGCCGCTGATACCCGGTTACATCGAACTGGTCGCGGCCGGCGATCCGCTCGCCGGTCAGAATGATGAACATGTCGGCAAGATAAAACTCTATGCCTGGCGGGGTCCCGATTTCATTGGTAACCCGGCGGTCGACCAGGCCGGGGTTGACTGGATACTGGGCGAGAACTGGTGGCCGTATCAACGGCCCACTTTCGTCACGCCGCCTTTCGCCGGCTATGTATCCGGACATTCGACCTATTCGCGTGCCGCGGCTGAGGTATTGACCGCTCTCACCGGCGATCCGTTTTTTCCGGGCGGCATGAGCGGTTTCGACATCCAGGCCAACGAGTTCCTGGTATTCGAAGAGGGGCCCAGTGTCGACATGACCCTTCAATGGGCGACCTACCGCGATGCGTCCGACCAGACGAGTTTGTCGCGTCTTTGGGGCGGCATTCACCCGCCTGCCGACGATATTCCCGGTCGTATCATCGGGGAACGAATCGGAATTGACGCGTTCAATCTCGCCCGCCGTTACTTCAACGGCAACTAATTCTGCCGTCAAGCTGCAACGCAGCCGACATTCCGGGCATCATGACAATTACCGATGCATGACATTTCCCGATTTACGGGCGATTTTCCGGATTGGCAGGCTGGTGCGGAACAACGCCTGGGATTCAGTATGGTGCTGGCAGCTGTCATGCTCGCCGGCATACTCAGTCTCGCCAGGCTCCCGGCGCCCGGCGAATTCGGACCGATCCTGGAACTGGTCGTCGAGTTGACCCGGCCGCAGCCGATTGTCGAGCCCGAGCCGGATAGCCTACCACCGCCGGTCACCGAGGTCGTCGAGGAGCCGCAGCCGGCGACGACGATTCCCGAATCACTAAGTGAGTCGCCACCCGCAGAAGAACAGGCCGCCGGTGAGGGCGCTGCCATCGACTGGGATGTCGAACGCGACAAAGCCATCAAGGAAGTACTCGATGCTATTGCCCGTGAAGAGGCCTACAGCGTGAATCCCCGATTCGAGGCGGCGCGTCGTGAGGCCCGGGTGCGATTCCGTGCGAGCCTGGCACCCGAGGTGCTCAATGCCTGGGATAACGTCGAAAAAGACCAGTTGGGGCGGACTGTCCTTCGACTTGGCGATGGCAACTGTTTCGCCATTCTCGATGATCCGAGCGCCGTCAATCGCTGGGCTTTCGAGACGTACCAACGGAATATGGTCTACTGCGATTTCTTCTTTGGCGGCCCGCAGGGCAAAAACCTGCCCTGGGTCGAGATCATCCGGGAGCGATACCCCTATCTTCGCGACCCGGTCGAGATTCCCTAGGCGCCAAAGTTTTCCAGGATGCCCGGCTCGATGCGTGCTCCTACCTGCTGGATGACCCGGGTGCCACAGAATGTACCGATTTCTGCCGACTCCTTGAGCGATTTATTGTTCGTCAGCCCGTAGAGAAAGCCGGCGCAGTAGGCGTCGCCCGCACCGGTCGTGTCGATCACCTTCGCAACGGGCGTTGCTGCCTGCGTGATGATCTCGTCACCATGGCGAATAACGGATCCTTTCTCCGAGCGTGTGATCGCGAACAGGTTGTCGTAGTCGTCCAGTGCCAGCATCGATTCTTCAAAGTTGGCGGTCTCAAGTAGCGCATTCACCTCGTCATCGTCCGCAACCACGATGTCGACGCCGTCTTTGACGGCAGCATGAAATGCATCACGATGTCGTTCAACGCAGAATGAGTCGGACAATGACAACGCGACCTTGCCACCATAGCGGCGTGCCATATCGATCGCTTTGGCCGCCACCGCCGGTCCCTCCGCGAGGTCCCAGATATACCCTTCGAGCAAAATTACGTTGGGAGTACCAAGCGTTTCGTCGGTCACATCATTGACAGAAAGCTCGGTACATGCGCCGAGATAGGTTTGCATCGTGCGCTGTCCGTCGTCACTGATCAGCACATGGCATCTAGCTGTCGGCGCATTCGCCGGTGCCGGGGTGAGGCGTACGTCGACGCCAAGAGACCGCATGTCATGAACGAATATTTCGCCGAGCTGGTCGTCCGCGACGCGACCGATGTAGGCTGCCGGACTGCCGAGGTTGGCAAACCCGGCGACGGTATTGGCCACCGAACCGCCGGACATTTCCGTGGCCGGGCCCATCAGGTCGTAAATCTCATGTGCACGCGCCTCATCGATCAGGGTCATCGATCCCAGCGGTGCGCCGATCTTGTCGAGGAATTCGTCATCGACGTGTGACAGCACGTCCACGATTGCATTGCTGATTCCAAGTAGCCGGGTGTTGTCTGACATGAATTGAGGGTCCGAAACCGAAACGCGGCATAGCCTACACGAATTCGGCCAGTATGCGATTCATTTCGTTGGGGAAATTGACGCTTCTTGCAGTCTGGCGTTATGGCGGGTTCACGAATGGGTGTTTAACGGACATCGGATGCGAAGAGCCGCAAGTTTCCTGGTTCCGGTAACCCTGATTTCTGCCTACTACGCGTTCTGGGTTGGCCTGATGGCCTTTCTGCTGGACAAGTATCCTGCGATTGGCAAACGTCACGACTACTTGCTCGTCGGTGCCCAATAGCGAACCTGGAAAACGAAGCCTAGATCTGGTTGTTTTTCGCCGCGGCCATGATGTGTTCGGAAGCGCGAAACGCCAGCGCCATAATCGTCATCGTCGGCTGGCCCCGTCCGGATGTCACCATGCTTGATCCATCGCAGATGAACAGGTTCGGAATGTCGTGCGAGCGATGATACCTGTCGACGACCGAGGCCTCCGGATCGTCACCCATTCTGCAGGTGCCCAGCAGATGTGCGCCGCTGCTCTGGTTCTGGACAGGCTCTGCCCATGCCTCGGCTGCGCCGGCGGCTTCGGCAACTTCCATTGCGCGGTCTTGCAGGAAGTACGCCAGTGCAACATCGTCATCATGGTCCTTGTACGTGATACGGAGTGACGGCCTGCCCCAATGGTCCTTGTGGACCGGATCGATTGTGACGTTGTTGCTGTCCTGCGCCAGCGATGTGCCGCCACAGAAGAAGAACATTGTCCGCAAAAAATCGTTTTCCAGGTTGGCTTTGAATTCCGTCCCCCAGGTCCGGGATCCTGGTCGCGCGCCGGCCAGGGAAAACAGTAGCGGTACTGCCGCGATGAACGGGCGGGCGTCGATACTGCCGCCGCCGTAAAAGCCGCGGCTTTCATCCGTTTCGTAGAAATGATGGATCATCCGCGAAACCTGCGGGCCCTTGTAATCGTTCAATTGCCGGTCGAACAACATCCTGACATTCGAATGACTGTTGTACATCAGGTTGCGCCCGACGAAACCGCTCGAATTGGCGAGGCCGTCGGGGAACTGGCTGTTGGCCGAATTAAGCAGCAGTCGCGGTGTCTCCGCGCCATTGCCTGACAACACAACCGCTTTGGCTTTTTGTGACCGTTCATTGCCGTCCGGATCGATATAGCCGACCTCGGTCACACGACCCTGATTATTCGTTGCGATTTCATAAACGGCACATTCCGCCCGCATTTCGCAGTTACCCGATGCCAGTGCGTCGGGGATCATTGCCGCGAGCGTGGACGATTTCGCGCCAACTTCACAACCGAAGCCCATGCAGAAGCCACAGTTGATGCATGGCGGCCGGCCATTGAATCCCTCGGTCAGGATGGCGAGTGGTTCCACCTGGCAGTCGTATCCCAGTTTCGCGGCACCACGCTCCATGAGCACGCCGGACGATTTGATCGGCAGCGGCTTCATGGGAAAAGGTCTTGAGCGGAAAGAGTCTCTGGGTCCGGGCGCCCCCGAGATACCTATCTCCCAGTCTACGCGGGCGTAATAGGGCTCGAGTTCTGCGTAGTCGATAGGCCAGTCAGCGAAATTCGTGCCGCTGATCGGGCCCAGCAGACTGCGCTCATTGAAATCCACCTCGCGCAGTCGCCAGAAGTTGCCGGTGAAGTGGACGCTGGCACCGCCAACGCCCTGTGCATAGAACGCGGGCATTCGTTGCGGGACGGTCGCTGTCTCGCTTTCTTCCATTCGATACGTCTGCTGGTTGGTTCGATTGCCGCCGCCCTGCAGGCGCTCGAAGATGAAAACGTTCAGTGCGTCATGGGTAAATTGCTCCTGCGTGCGGAACGGGCCCTGCTCAAGCACAACGACGCTGAAGCCATTCGTCGACAGTTCCTTCGCGATGATGCCGCCGGCGGATCCCGAACCGATGACGACGAAGTCGACTTCCTCATCCAGCGCGTAGGTGACCTGGTTCTCAAGCGCCATCTTGCTGTTCCTGCATGTACTCAGCATCGTAGTCGCCGAATGGTGCGATCCAGGCATGAGGTGGTCCATCCATGCCGACCAGGTGCCAGCCGATATCGTTCCGGTTGCCACCGTGATGGGCCATGCCGAATACTCCTGCCATCGTCATGAACCAGGCGCTCTGGAAGAATGGTGTCTGCTCAACGCTTTTAAGGTAATCGTCCTGGTCTGCTTCGTCGAGGTCGGAAAATAGCTCGGCTCCCGTGTACCGGTCGGGAATCCCGGCCTGGAATTCAGCGAGCATGCCTCGTGCGGGTCCGGCCATTGGTGCAAAGAAAGTGCCAAACGCCTTGTCGAAGAAATAGACGGCGCCGGCCTCGGTGGCGCCCGGTGTGTCGGTTGTGGGAAGAATACGTGCGGCAATCGCAATAATCTCGCGAGCCTCGGCATTGGAGAGGTTCTCGAACACGGCGTCCTCATCCCGGGCGCTGCACGCTGCCTGCGACACGGCAACAAAGGCCGGCAGTCCTGCCCGCATCATGGTCGTGCCGAGAATACCGCCAGACCCCCGCAAGAACAGGCGCCGACTCAATTCATTACCTTCCATGGCTTCCTCCGATGGTTCGTCCGGCAAAAGTAACACAGTACTGACTCACTGTTCTTAGCTCAGAACACGGCTGCCGCCACAGGTTCCCGCAAAGCGCCGAATCCACGACGTTTGCTGAAATGACCTGGCTTGGTGGGAGGCTGATGAACGTCAAACCGGAGGGTCAAGGGTTTCTTGCAGTCGATCGTGCACCCGGTGAGAACTACAGCGAGGAAAGGGTCTTTGATGAGCCCGTCATCCTGGGGGGTGCGGCGCTGGGTAGCCCGCCGGGTTCAGGCAGCGGGTTTCTTGTTGCGTAAGTCCATCAAGTGTTCGAGGTCGCCCACGACAGACGCCATTTCGGGCTTGTTGTGACGAATCTCTGATATCGAAAGCCCGGACAGCTCGTAAGGCAATACCAGCCAGTTCTTCGTTTCGTGGATATAGTAATCCGGCGGACGAATCGTCCGTTCAGTTGGCCGGTACCAGACGGTCGCGATGCGAATATCGCCCGGTAGATTCCGGCGGGATTTCTTCGACAGCTGCTTAATGACCGCATTCACACTCGATCCGGTGCTGTAGGCGTCGTCGACGATCAGCATGGAGTGATGCTCGCAGACGCGCTCATGCAGATAACGCAGCCCGTGGGCGCGTATGGCCCCGGCCTTGTCGACCATGCTCGAGTAGGATTTCCGGCCGCGGTAGGAGGTTCGAATCGCGATGTGATCGGTCTTGACGCCGAGAAAATCCAGTCCTTCCTGAACCGCGATACCGACGCCACTGCCGCCGCGCCACAGGCCAACCAGGAAATCGGGCCGGAATCCGGATTCGAAGACTTGCGTGGCCAGGCGGAAGGAATCCAGCAACATATCATTGGCAGCGACGTATTTTTTTTCCATGTTCTGTTCTTCTTTTAGCGCCAAAGGCAATCCGTGTAGTATTGCCGGGAGCATTATAACGATAACAGGTCTATCCATGGACAAGAACGTCCTTTCTGCCCGGGATCTCCTCGAAGATTCGTTCAAACTCGGCGTCAAGATCCTGGAAAGTGGATACGAGCCCACAATGCTGATCGCAATCTGGCGGGGTGGCACACCTGTGGGTATGGCAGTCCAGGAAGTGCTGTCCTATTGCGGCGTCGAGGCCGATCACATCGCAATTCGCACGTCGTCATATACGGGCGTGGATGAGCGTGGTGAGGTCGCCGTCCATGGGTTGAACTACATGATCAAGAAAGTCTGCCGCGAGGATCGCGTGTTGATTATCGATGACGTATTCGATAGCGGTAATACGATCAAGGCGGTGGTCGAAGAGATCAAACGCCGGGCACGCGGAAACACACCGGACGAGATTCGTACCGCGGTTGCCTGGTTCAAACCCAGCCATAACGAAACGGACATGGTGCCTGATTTTTTCCTTCGGGAAACCGCCGAGTGGCTGGTTTTCCCGCACGAACTTGACGCACTGACCCCTGAGGAAATGGCGGAAGCCCGGCCGCAACTGCACGATATCATCCAGGGCGCATCAGCCCCTTGAGTCTGTGGCGATGAATCGTCTGTGTGTTTATTGCGGGTCCAGCCTGGGTGTGAATGATGCCTTCATTACGGCAGCTGAAGAGCTTGGCGCTTTGCTCGCCGCGTCCAATATCGGTCTCGTCTATGGTGGCGCCACGAAGGGCCTGATGGGTCGGATCGCCGATACCGTGCTCGGTGCCGGTGGCCAGGTTACCGGTGTCATCCCGGCGGCGCTTCACGACAAGGAAATTGCACATGAGGGCCTGACCAAACTGCACGTTGTCGATTCGATGCACGAGAGAAAGTCGCTGATGGCGGTTTTGTCCGACGGCTTTGTCGCGTTGCCCGGCGGCTTCGGTACTGTCGAGGAGTTGATCGAAGTGCTGACCTGGGGACAGCTGCAGTTTCACTCCAAACCCTGCGGTGTATTGAACGTTGACGGCTACTTCAACCCGCTTTTGACATTTTTCGATAACGCCCGGGACAAGGGATTCCTGAAATCAGTTCATCGCGACATGTTACTGGTGGCCGATACACCGGCCGATTTGCTTAATCAGTTCGAGCATTATTCACCGCCGGCCGATGAGAAGTGGCATGCCGGCTGATCATCGTCACGTAATCCAGGGATGTGATTTCCCGTTAACCGACCGTCATCGCGGAGGGTAGCTTGGCGCAGCTCCGCCGCTGTGATCACTATGTCCTGGTGAATGATTTCCCCGGAACCGTGCCTGTCGTTTTCCGAAATGGCATTGGTTGGCCTGGTAATTCTGCCGCTCTGACGGTCGAAAAGCCCGGTTTGTGGGTGGCTCGTCCCCGCTTGGCCACCGGCAAACGGCACTTTCAGGCATACTCCGCACTCTTTTGATCAAGCGATTCCAGAGTGCCCATGGACAATACGGATCCCATTGCCGTCATCGCAGAAGAGGCGCCGGCATTTTCGGACGAAGAGGCGATCGCTATCGCGGCTGCGCGGTATGGTTGGCAGGTGACGGTTCGGTCGCTCGTCAGTGAGCGAGACCAGAACTTCCGCCTGGCGCTTGGCGACGGGCGCAAGTTTGTACTCAAAATCGCGAATGCCGCCGAAGACCCGCAGGTCACCGACTTCCAGATCCAGGCACTCTTGCACATTGCCAAACGTGCCCGTGCGGCGCATCTTGCCGTCATAGCGCCCGAGATCGTGCCGACCCTGGAGGGCGATGTCAGTTTCACGCTGGAGAAAGACGGCCGGCAACACGTCGTGAGGGCGGTGACCTGGCTTGAGGGCGTGCCACTGGCCGCTCAGCAGGCATCGCCGGTACTCGCCAGGGACGCCGGCGAACGCCTGGCTGAACTCGGCAGGACGCTCGAGGGTTTCGATCATCCGGGCAGTCGGCACAGCTTGTTGTGGGATATCCAGCAGGCGCTTTCGTTACGCCGGCTTCTGCACCATGTCCGTGACGCGGACGTTGCGCGGGCCGTCGAAGGAGCGCTGGACGATTATGAACAACATGTAGCGCCGGCGATGGTGGCACTTCGGTCACAGGTCATTCACAGTGACCTGAATCCCGACAACATGCTCATCGCTGCTGACAAGCCCGACAAACTGGTCGGCGTCATCGATTTTGGCGACATGTTGCATGCACCGCTGATCGCCGACCTGGCGATTGCCTGTTCCTATCTTCGGGTTGCCGACGGCGATCCCCTGGCACTCATAGCCGAAATGATCGCGGGTTACCATGCGGTGACACCGCTCGCCCGGGCAGAGACTGATGTCCTGTTCGAGTTGATCCAGGCACGCCTGGCGGCATCGATAACGATACTCGAGTGGCGATCGTCCCTGCGTGGTGACGACGACCCCTACCTCGCGAAACTGGACAGCGGGGAGCGTTCGGCCGGGTATTTTCTCCTCCGATTGCGCGAAGTGCCGCGCGAACACGCGATCCAGGTATTCAGGCAGGTTTGTGCGTCGGTCAGCGACTAGCCATTATCGTCGGGATTGAATCCCCCCGGCGTCCCCCACGAGCCATTTCGTAATATTATTAATGCCGTCCCGATCGAGTGTGTATTGGACAGGAGAAATCATAATGACTATCGGCCACAAACTTGTTTACGGCACCCTGGCAGCACTGTTTACGACCGCCTTTCTGTGCTCGCCGGTGTCCTCCGTTGTCGCGGCGGACCTGGATGGCATTGCGGCCAGTGCCGATGAGGCCGAGCCTGTTCAGGCGGGCGAAATGGCGCCCGGATTCACCGTACGCACCGTCGACGACGAGCCTTACGTATTTGATCCGGAAAATCTCGATGCGCCGGCCGTTATCGTGACTTTTCGCGGTGGCTGGTGCCCCTACTGCAATGTGCACCTGTCGGAATTGCGCCATGTTGTGCCGCAGCTCGCCGATAAGGGCGTTGAAGTGCTGTTCCTCAGCGGCGACCGGCCGGAGCTCCTGTACTCCAGTCTGAAACACGAAACCCAGGAAGATATTGAAGGTCTCGGTTACACGATCCTGTCGGATGCCAACATTGAGGCAGCGAGGGCGCTTGGACTCGCTTTTTATGCAGACCCGGACTATGTCGCGCGCCGTGATGCAAGCGGCGACATCGCGGGATCTTCGATGAAGGATTTTGGCGTGTTGCCAGTGCCGGCGGTCTACGTGATCGACAGAAGCGGCATGATCACGTTCTCTTTCACGGAAGCCGACTACAGGATTCGGCTTCCGGCCGATGACCTGCTTGCCGCTGCCAGCGCGGTTGCCGACTGACGAATGCCTGGACCAGTCGAATCTATCACCCAACGCCCCGCCGGGACGACCAGCGCTGCCTGGCAGTAGTCTGGCGGCACTTGTTTGTGGCAGTCTCCCTTAACCGGAGCGACCCGCTCCCGCGGAGGCAGGAATGAATAACAAAACCAACGGCCCCCTGTCGCGAATCGTTCAGACGACAACCAGGGTCGAGTCTCATGAACTCCGCGCGGTTGTATTGTCGTTCCTGTTCGTGTTCACGCTGATGGCCGCCTATTTCATTGTTCGGCCATTGCGCGATGCCATGGCGAGCGACTGGTCGCGAACGGAAACCAGTTTCCTCTGGACGATGACATTCTCTGTCAGCGTCATCGGCGTCATGGTCTACGGATGGGTCATCTCACGCGTCAGATTTAGCCGCGTGGTCCCCGGCGTTTACCTGTTCTTTGCCGCATCGTTCGTCCTGTTTTACCTGGGATCGAGCCTGGTTTCAGATCCGACCCTGATCGACAAGGCGTTTTACGTCTGGCTCAGTGTTTTCAGCCTTTTTCATGTTTCCGTGTTCTGGAGTTTCATGTCGGGGACCTACAATCGCGAGCAGGCGAAGCGCCTTTTCGCGGTCATTGCGACGGGCGCCAGCCTGGGCGCCATCGTCGGTCCGATCATTCCCTCTTTCTTTGCAGAATCCATCGGCGTCATGAATCTGCTGCTGATCACGGCGGCCATGCAACTCGTACCGGTCGCACTGATCCCGCAGCTCGAAAAGTCCAAGGTCGCGGATCTTGGCAATGCCGGCCGCGAAGCGGACCTGGATGAGGCAAAGCAGCTTGCCAGGAATCCTTTTTCCGGATTTGTCGCGTTTGTTTCCAATCCCTATCTGCTGACGATCGGTTTGTTTATCCTGATGTACGTAACGATGAGCACCTTCGTTTACATGGAGCTCAGGGAGATGCTGGCGGTTTTCGAGCGACCGGAGCGCACGGCGATCAATGCGCGCATCGACCTCGTTGTCAATACGCTGGCGATTGTCACCGCCCTGTTTTTCACTGGCCGCATTGCGTCTCGCTTCGGCGTTGCCACGCTGCTGGCAGCGATTCCCCTGATGATGGTGGGCGGCTGGCTGATCGTCGCCGCGGTGCCATTGCTGGGCGTCATGTACGGATTGCAAATCGCGCGCCGGGCCGGCAATTACGCGGTCACCAAACCCGGCCGCGAGATGCTGTTTACGGTGGTCAGCGATGATGAGCGGTACAAGGCAAAGCCGGTTATCGATATCTGCGTCTACCGGGGAGGCGACATGGTAACGGCCTGGTTTCATACGGGGCTCAAGGAATTTCTGGCCTTTGGACTGACGGGCGTGGCGCTCGTCGCGGCCGTGATTGCGGCTATCTGGGTAATGGCTGGAATTTATCTCGGCCGCTCTTATCATCGTGCGGCGGAAGAGACTGCACCTGCGGAGGGTTAGATGTCAGTTGCTTGGATTTGTGATGCCGTTCGAACACCGATCGGCCGGTACGGCGGCGGGCTGTCCTCCATACGGACAGACGACCTCGGTGCGATTCCCATTAAAGCCTTGCTCGAACGCAATGCCGGCATCGATCCGGAATGTATTGACGATATCGTTTACGGCTGCGCTAACCAGGCGGGGGAGGATAATCGAAACGTTGCCAGGATGTCGGGCCTGCTGGCAGGGTTGCCGACCACGGCACCGGCGGCAACTGTCAATCGCCTTTGCGGGTCCGGCATGAATGCCGTTGGCAACGTTGCGCATGCGATCCAGGCAGGGCAGGCGGACCTCGCCATTGCCGGTGGTGTTGAGTCCATGTCTCGTGCGCCGTTTGTCATGGCCAAGGCAATGGCTGCGTTCAGTCGCAACGCCGAGATCTACGATACGACGCTCGGCTGGCGCTTCGTCAATCGAAAGCTCGAGGCGCAGTACGGGATCGACTCGATGGCCGAGACGGCGGAGAACGTCGCTGACGAATACGATGTTTCCCGGGAAGATCAGGACCAGTTTGCGCTCGGCAGTCAGCAAAAGGCAGCTGCTGCGATGGCAGACGGCAGGCTTGATGAGGAAATCGTTGCGGTGAGTGTGCCGCAGAGAAAAGGCGATCCGTTGCTGGTCGATACGGACGAGCATCCGCGCGTGGAGTCGACGATCGAAGGGCTGGCCAAACTGCGTCCCATCGTTCGCGAGGATGGCAGCGTGACAGCGGGGAATGCAGCCGGCATCAATGATGGTGCGTGTGCGCTTCTTCTCGCTTCGGACGACGGCGTCAAGGCGCACGATCTCGAACCTCTGGCCCGGGTGGTAGCCTGGGCGTCGGTCGGCGTGGCGCCGCGCGTAATGGGCATAGGGCCCGTCCCGGCGACGCGCAAGGTACTGGAGATCGCCGATCTCTATCTCGACACGATGGATGTCATTGAATTGAATGAAGCATTCGCAGCCCAGGGGCTCGCGGTGCTGCGCGAGCTCGATGTCGACGAAAATGCCGGGCATGTCAATTCTAACGGTGGTGCCATAGCCCTCGGCCATCCGCTCGGGATGTCCGGTGCCCGGCTCGTCACGACGGCTGCTTATCAGTTACAGCGAACGGGTGGCCGGTATGCGTTGTGCACCATGTGCATCGGCGTCGGCCAGGGTATCGCCATGATCATCGAGCGCGCATGAGTGAAAGTCTGCCAGACGGCGAATCGCGCAATCTGCGCCTGATCGGCGAGCGTATTCGCGCACGCCGCACGACCAAGCTGTTCCTGAAGCAGGAAGTGAGCCGGGAACTCATTCGCGATGCCATCGAGGTGGCCCGCTGGGCGCCCAATCACCACCTCACGGAGCCGTGGCATTTCTACTTGCTGGGCCCGGAAAAAATCAAAGCCTGCGCAAGTCTGATTGCGAGCCTGGTCCGTGAAACCAAGGGTGATGATGACCTTGCCGAATTCAAGGAAGCGTCCGCGCTGTCAATGCCGGGTTGGTTGCTGGTGACCTGTGAAAAGTCAGAAGACGAATTACGCCAACGTGAAGACTATGCGTCCGTGTGTTGCGCGATTCAGAATCTGACGCTTTATCTCGCGGAAGCCAATGTCGCCTGCAAGTGGACGACGGGACTGATTACCCGGGATGAACGATTGTTCTCGTTGCTTGATATTGATCCGGAGACGACGTTTGTGGTCGGGCTGATCTGGTACGGATTTCCAAAGACATTGCCGACGCAGTCGCGTAAAGCCATTTCTGAGATCCTGACGGAAACGGATTAGATGCCCATGCGATCGCGACCCGCGATCAACTGAAAAATCAGGCAGACCAGCAGCACGCTGATACCCGATGCGCCGAGTACGACGGCAATATTCATGATGGTGCCCGTGTAAAGGGCGCTGCAGATTATCGCGCTTGCCGCACCTGACAAGCTCTGGATGGTGCCCATGATCGATGATGCAACACCCGCGATCTCAGGCACAGGATCCAGGGCGATGGCGGTCGCATTGGGAAACAGCATGCCGGTTGCGCCCATGAACAGACATGCGTTACCCCAGATCCACCAGAAAGGCGCATCGCCCAGCCAGGCCATCCAGAGCAGTTGTAGTCCCGCGACAGCAGCGACCACCGCCCCGATACCAATCATGTGAATTGCGCCGAAGCGCTGTAACAGGCGACGATTGATCGAGGAGCCGATCAGAATTGCGACACCGGTCAGCGCGAACAGGAATCCGAAGTTCTTCACCTCGAAACCGTAAATCTCAATGATCAGGGCACTCGACCCGCTGATCAGGGCCATGACGCCGACAATGGTCACCATGATGATCGTGACGCCGAAAACGCTGCGCCTGTGAGAAAGGAATTCCCGGGTACTCTCCCAGAGCTGCCGCATAAAATGTGGCTGTTGTCGGGGCGCTCTCGTCTCGCGCAAAGAGGTCTTGATGCCGTAGAGAATGAGCAGGCCGGAAATGGCCGTGGCGAAGAACGGTGCTCGCCAGCCCCAGAGTGGTACCAGCATCGAGCCGATCAGTGGTGCAACCATTGGAGCGGCGGTAAATACCATGACCATGATTGACATCAGGCGCGCCGATTCCTCGCCACTCGATACATCGCGTACGATTGCCCTGGCCAGCACCATGCCGGCGGATGATCCGACTCCCTGGATAAACCGTGCAACCAGCATTACCTCGGGGTCGTTGCTGAACGCCGTCACGAACCCGGCCAGGGTAAAAAGACCGATGCCCGCATAGAGCAACGGCAGCCGGCCGATGCGATCAGATATCAGCCCGAACGGAATCTGTCCTGCGGCCATGCCCGCCACAAACAGCCCCACGACCTGCTGGCCAACGGGCATCGTGGTCGCCATGTCCCGGACCATTGGCGGGATCGCGGGCAGGCTGATATCGATCGTGAAAGCGACGAGGCCTGTCAGGAGGCCGAGCACGACCACAAAGCGACGTGACGTTGCCTGAGACTGATTCACGATGTCACCGCAGCGCTCGCTGCAGACCGGTTAATCATGCGGATATTCGCGGAGAAGCCAGTGGCCTGTTCTACAGGCGCCGGCCGGCAACGTAAAGCGCTGTCAACCCATTGCTGCCGAGCCAGTAGGAGAGTTCCTGCGGGTGACCGATCTCCCAGGTTGCCAGATCGGCACGCTTGCCGACCTCAATCGTGCCGCGGTCCTCAAGACCCAGGGCCCGTGCTGCATTGCAAGTGACACCGGCGAGACACTCCTCGGGTGTCAGGCGGAACACGCTGCTGGCCAGGGTCATTGCTGTCCGTATCGAACAAACCGGTGAGGTGCCCGGGTTGCAGTCGGTGGCCACGGCGACAGGAACGCCATTCGCGCGTAATGCCTCGAGGGGCGGCAACTGGGTTTCGCCAAGCGTCAGGAATGCGCCCGGCAACAAAACGGCAACGGTGCCGGCAGCGGCAAGCGCCTCGACACCGGACTGATTCGTGTACTCGATATGGTCCGCTGACAACGCATTGAATTCGGCAGCGAGAGCCGCACCGCCGGAATCGCTCAGCTGGTCGGCGTGCAGTTTGACGGGCAGGTTAAGCGCCGCTGCGCAGTCGAAAACGCGCCTCACCTGGTCGGGCGAGAAGGCGATCGGCTCACAATAGGCGTCGACGGCATCTGCAAGATTCTGCGCCGCGATGGCGGGCATTATTTCGTTGCAAACCAGGTCGATGTAATCGTCCGATCTGTCCCGAAATTCCGTCGGAACTGTGTGTGCACCGAGAAACGTATTGATGACGGATAGACCGGATTCGCCACCGAGTGTACGGGCAACGTCGAGCATCCGGCATTCGACATCCAGGTTGAGGCCATAGCCTGATTTGATTTCAACCGTCCCGCAGCCCTCTGACCTGAGAATAAAGAGTCGTCGCCGGGTCTGTTCGATCAGTGTATCGGGGCTCGCCTCTCGTGTCGCATTGACGGTCGACATGATACCGCCGCCGGCACGCGCAATGTCTTCATAGGACGCCCCACCAAGGCGCTGCTCGAATTCTGCGGCACGATTGCCGGCGAAAACGAGATGGGTGTGGCAATCGATCAGTGCGGGTGTGAGCCATTGGCCGGGCAGCGATATCCGCGAGGCGATGTCGTTCGCCGGCAGGTCGGACATTGCGCCGACCCAGGCAATCCGTCCGTCGGCAACGCCAACGCCGGCATCGGCAATAACACTGTAACGGCCGTCGACCATCGTCGCGACGTTAACGTCGGCCAGGAGTAAATCGAACGCAGGCATGCACTTCTCAAGCCAGGATTTGCATGCGACGTTAGCATGCACTAGCCTGTATATACAACCTCACTGAAGACCTGTAATGACAACGATTTTCGCAAGACTGGCACTGACATCCGGCGGCTGGGCCGAGAATGTCCGGATCGGCGTCAACGGCCGCCTGATCGACAGCGTATCCACCGACGCTGTACCGGACGCCGGGGACGTTGAGGTCGGTATCGCCATTCCCGGGCTCGCGAATGCACACAGTCATGCCTTTCAACGCGCGTTGGCGGGTCATACCGAACAACGGGCACCGGGCGACAAGGATAATTTCTGGACCTGGCGGGCGAGGATGTATGCGCTGGCCGGGAGCATCGACGCTGAAGCAACCGAAATCATCGCCCGCCAGGCCTATACGGAAATGGTGGCCACCGGGTATACGGCGGTCGCCGAGTTTCACTACCTGCACAATCAGCCAGGCGAATCCGGTCCATCCGAGGCGATGTTTGAGGCACTGGCGAATGCGGCGGCGGATGCCGGTATTCGATTGACCTACATCCCGGTTCTGTATGAGCGCGCCGGATTCGATAACGAATTGCCGAGCCGGGAACAGCAGAGATTTGTCAGGACGCTGGAAGAATTTATCGCACACTACGATACGGTCACAGCGGCCTGTCGCGAGGGTGTTCGCACAGGTATCGGTGTGCACAGTTTGCGGGCTGTCACGCCAGAATCGCTGAAAAAAGTCGCTGCCATTGCTGCGCGCGATAAGGCGCCGATGCATTTGCATATCGCCGAGCAAACGAAAGAAGCGGAGGACTGCCTTGCCGTTCTCGGCAAATACCCGGTTGAATGGCTGATGGACAACTGCGAGGTAGACGAACGCTGGTGCCTCGTGCATGCGACACACACCAACCGCAACGAACAGGTCGCAATCGCTGAGCGTCGTGCAGTGGTTTGCCTTTGCCCGAGTACGGAAGCGAACCTTGGTGATGGTCTCTTCATGCTGCAGCACTTCCTGGAACATGGCGGCCGAATCGCGATTGGCTCCGACAGCAATGTGTCAATTAATCCGTTCGAGGAATTACGCTGGCTTGAATACGGCCAGCGATTGGCCGGGCAGGCGCGAAATATCGCGGCAATTCATCGACCCGAAACCGGCCGCAGCCTTTTCGAACTCGCACTGGAGGGCGGGGCTGCCACATGCGGTAACGATCGTCGGCACATCGTTGAGGGCGCCAACGCCGACCTGGTGATACTCGACGATGACAGTCCCGTGCTCGCAGGTCATTCCATGCGTTCACTTCTGGATGCGCTGGTGTTTTCGGGATTCACACTCCCGATTGACCGGGTGATGGTAAACGGCGCCTGGCAAGTCGTGGATGGCCAGCATATCGGCGAGGAAACATCGCGGCAGCCATACGTCGAGTTGGTCAGGACGCTCGATCTCGAAAAGGTGATCGCATGAGTTCGACGACGATTCCGCGTTACCGGCAGCTCAAGGAGTTGATCATTCGGCGCATTTCCACCGGTGAACTACAGCCGCGCGACCGTGTGCCGTCGGAAAACGAACTCGTCGACAGCACCGGCGTTTCGCGAATGACGGCGAACCGCGCGCTGCGCGAACTGACTGATGAGGGTTATGTGGAGCGCGTGGCCGGTGTCGGGACCTTCGTCGCTGACTTCAAAACCGGTCTGCACGTACTCGAAGTGCGCAACATTGCTGACGAGATTGCGAAGCGGGGTAACAGGCACTCGGCCAAACTGTTGTCCTGCGATGAAGTCGAGGCAGATGAGAATGCAGCCGAAGTGTTGCGATGTGACCTGGCAGCACGGCTCATGCACGTGCGCCTGGTGCATTGTGAAAACGATACGCCGATGCAACTCGAGGATCGTTACGTCGTTCCCGATTTTGCCCCGGATTTTCTGGATGCCGACTTTGCGGCCACGACGCCGAGCGCCTACCTGAGCTCGATATCGCCATTGCAGGAAGCCGAGCACGTCGTGCGAGCGTCCATGCCGGACGCCCTGACCCGGCAACAGCTGGATATGCAGGAGGGCGAGCCCTGTCTCGTCGTTACCCGACGCACCTGGGCGCATGGTCGCCCCGTCACATTTGCGCGACTTTGCCACCCCGGCAGTCGCTTTGAACTATCGGGTCACTATGCGCCGCCGGGCGCAGAGGCCCTGACACTGGAGTAACAGGAATGAGTGAAGGAAAAGCGCGGCCGGTCAAAGCGCCGACCGGCACCGACATCCGGGCGAAAAGCTGGCTGACCGAGGCACCGCTAAGGATGATCATGAACAACCTCGACCCGGAGGTCGCCGAGCGACCGGACGATCTCGTGGTCTACGGGGGTATTGGCAAGGCAGCGCGCAACTGGACCTGCTTTGACAAGATTGTGGAAACACTCGAACAGCTCGAGTCCGATCAGACTCTGCTCGTTCAGTCAGGAAAACCGGTCGGGGTATTCCAGACGCACAAGGATGCACCGCGCGTTCTGATTGCGAACTCGAATCTCGTGCCGGCCTGGTCGAACTGGGAACACTTTCGCGAGCTCGACCAAAAAGGTCTGATGATGTACGGCCAGATGACGGCAGGCTCATGGATCTATATCGGTAGCCAGGGAATTGTCCAGGGCACCTATGAGACTTTTGCCGAGATGGGTCGCCAGCACTTCGACGGCGACCTTGCGGGCCGGTGGATCCTGACGGCGGGCCTCGGTGGTATGGGTGGCGCACAGCCACTGGCGGCGACGATGGCGGGGGCATCCATGCTGGCGATCGAATGCCAGTCCGACCGTATCGATAAACGGCTCCAAACCGGCTACCTCGACCAGCGTGCCGAATCGCTCGACGATGCGCTCGCCATGATTGACGCCGCCGTCAGCGATAAGGCAGCCGTATCGATCGGATTGCTGGGTAACGCGGCAGAAATCCTGCCCGAGTTACTGGAAAGAGGTATTCGCCCCGATGCCCTGACCGACCAGACGTCAGCGCACGACCCGGCGAACGGTTACCTGCCCGCCGGGTGGACGGTGGAGGAATGGCTCGACAAGCGAGCGAATGACCCGGCTGCCGTCGTCGAAGCTGCGGAGGCATCAATGGCGGTCCATGTGCGTGCAATGCTCGAGTTCAATGCAATGGGTGTGCCGACCTTCGACTATGGCAACAATATTCGGCAGGTTGCCTTGGATCAGGGCATCGAGAATGCATTCGACTTTCCGGGCTTCGTTCCGGCCTACGTGCGGCCCTTGTTCTGCCGGGGCGTTGGCCCGTTTCGATGGGCAGCGTTGTCCGGCGATCCGGAAGATATTTACAAGACTGATGCCAAGGTGAAGGAACTGATTCCGGGTGACACGCATCTGCATAACTGGCTCGACAAGGCCCGTGAACGCATCCACTTTCAGGGGCTGCCATCGCGAATCTGCTGGGTCGGACTGGGACAACGGCACAGGCTCGGGCTTGCGTTCAACGAGATGGTCCGCAACGGTGAATTGAAGGCGCCGGTCGTGATCGGTCGGGATCACCTCGACAGTGGCAGTGTCGCGAGCCCGAATCGTGAAACCGAGTCCATGTGCGACGGTTCCGATGCCGTTTCAGACTGGCCACTCCTGAATGCCTTGCTCAACACGGCGAGCGGGGCGACCTGGGTGTCTTTCCATCATGGCGGCGGTGTCGGCATGGGCTACTCGCAACATGCGGGCCTCGTGATCGTCTGCGATGGCACGGACGATGCGGCGGCACGAATCGGTCGGGTTCTCTGGAATGATCCCGCAAGTGGCGTCATGCGGCATGCTGATGCCGGCTATCAGGAGGCTATCGATTGCGCGCGGGAGCACGATCTCAACCTACCCATGATCGGAGGTGAGTGATGGGAATGATTGAAGTCGGTCGGGATCGATTGCGGCTTGCACAACTGAGAGCTGCCTGGCTGAACCCGCTCGATGTTGCGATTTCCGACAATGCACGCAAGCGAATCGTCGCATCGAACCAGGCTGTCGGCGCCGCCCTCGAAGGCGGCGACCAGGTCTATGGTGTCAATACCGGTTTTGGTCTGCTGGCCAATGTTCGGGTCAGTGATGATGAACTTGATCATTTGCAGGACAACCTGATTCGCTCTCACGCGGTCGGCCTGGGAGAGTTGTTGCCGGATAACGTTGTCAGGCTCGTGATGTTGATGAAGCTAAAGGCGCTCTCGGAAGGCTACTCCGGCGTGCGACCCGAACTCGTCGACATGCTGTGCACATTGCTGAACAAAGGCATCTATCCGACGATACCGCGGCAGGGGTCTGTCGGTGCTTCGGGTGACCTGGCACCACTGGCGCACATGTCCCTGGCATTGATCGGGGAAGGCACTGTCCGTGTCGACGGCGTTGAAATGGCAGCGCAGAAAGCGCTCGCCTTGGCCGGTATCGAGCCGATTCGCCTGGCGCCGAAAGAGGGGCTGGCATTGCTCAACGGTACCCAGGTATCCACTGCGATTGCGCTGGCAGCCGCATTTCGAACGGAAAATCTGATGGCGGCCGCGTTGACGGCTGGTGCAATGTCGACGGATGCCATCAAGGGCAGCGACAGTCCGTTCGATCCGCGCATACATGCAATCCGCGGCCACCAGGGGCAAATGGATATCGCCGGCATGCTGCGGACATTGCTCGACGGTAGCGACATTCGCGCGTCACATGTCGATTGCGACCGCGTTCAGGACCCATACTCGATTCGTTGTCAGCCGCAAGTCATGGGCGCATGCCTCGATGCGCTGCGCCATGCCTGTTCGCTGCTGGAAATTGAAGCAAGTGCCGTGACGGATAATCCACTGGTCTTCGACGATGCGATTCTTTCCAGCGGTAATTTTCACGCCGAACCGGTGGCATTCGCCGCCGATCATCTCGCTTTATCGATCGCGGAGATCGGGGCATTGTCTGAAAGGCGCATTGCCTTGCTGGTCGATCCTCACATGTCTGGCTTGCCGGCATTTCTCGTCAAAGAGAGCGGGCTCAACTCAGGCTTCATGATGGTTCAGATTGTTGCCGCTGCATTGGCGTCGGAGAACAAGACGCTGGCGCATCCGGCAAGCGTGGACAGTTTGCCGACATCGGCGAACCAGGAGGACCACGTCAGCATGGCAACGTTCGCAGCGAGCCGGCTGCACCAGATGATCGACAATGTTGCCGGCATCGTGGCCATCGAGTTGCTGTCTGCCGCGCAGGGAATTGACTTCCATCATCCGAAAGAGAGTTCGCCGCTGCTCAAAGACTCGCATGCCAGGATTCGCGAATTATCAGCACGGTTTGAGACCGACCGATCACTCAAGCCGGACGTCGATGGCGTTGCCGAGCTCATCGAGTCGGGGGCTTTCTATGCGCAATGCGCGGACGTACTGCCGTCCGCATGACAGACATCTATAACTTTCGCCGTGGCACGATGCCGTTGCTCATCAGCATTCCTCATGATGGGCGAGCTCTGATGCCGGGGCAGTCGGGCCTCATGACCGACGCGGGCCTCGCGATCCCGGATACGGACTGGAACGTGAGGCAGTTGTACGCCTTCGCAGCGGACATGGGTGCCAGCGTGATCTCTGCCAATTACTCACGGTACGTCGTCGACCTCAATCGCCCGGCGGACGATACGTCGCTTTATCCAGGGCAGATGTCGACCGGTTTGTGTCCCTTGCAGACGTTCTCAGGCGAGGACCTGTACGAAGAACTAGGCGCTATTACTGGCGAGGAGCGTGCCCGGCGCGCACGGACCTACTGGCACCCGTACCACGACAAGATCGAGTCCACATTAACTAAGCTGAAGGATGAGTTCGGTCATGCGCTGTTGTGGGACGCACATTCCATCAGGGGCGTCGTACCGGCGCTTTTCGATGGTGAACTGCCGGACCTCAACTTCGGCACCAACGATGGCAGCAGTTGCGCGGCTTCCCTGTCTGACACGGTCGCCGGCCTGGCAGCAGCAACGACCTGGACGACGGTTGTCGATGGGCGCTTCAAAGGTGGTTATATCACCCGGCACTACGGTGATCCGGCAGACAATGTGCACGCCATCCAGCTGGAGCTGGCGCAGCGAACCTACATGGACGAGGCATCCACGGTGTATGACGAGCAGCGCGCGAGGCCACTCCAGGATACTCTCAGGCACCTGCTGCAGGCCTTCACCGGCGCGGCGCGGGCCTGATATTCAGCGTGCTGTCAGGAACCAGCAGCTGTTCCAGGGTGCCTGTAAATGACGTATTCCGGTGCGCTATCATACGTAACACGTGTCCCCCGTCCGGATCAGGAACCAGGCTATGAAAAAAGTGCTGTTTACCCTATTTTCCTTCATTGTCTTCTTGCCCTTGAGCGCGTCTGCCGATACTGCGGCCGAGCTGGATGCCAAGGTCGACGAAGCCATCCACAATTTCCAGTCGGAAGTAGACGGTGCGGACGTATTCCTGCAGCAGTCCGCCGGTTACCTTGTTTTTCCCCGGGTCATCAAGGTCGGGATAGGGCTGGGTGCAGAAACCGGTGAGGGCGCCTTGCGCGTCGGGGGTAGTTCCACCGCCTATTACCGGACAACCTCCGGTTCCTTCGGATTTCAGCTGGGCGCCCAGGCCAAGTCGATCGTTATCGCGTTCATGACCGAAGAGTCGCTGGAACAGTTTCAGACGAGTTCGGGCTGGCAAGTTGGCCTTGATGGTTCAGTCGCATTAATCGACCTGGGCGCAGGCAAGCAGATTAACAATACGAATATCAAGGACCCGGTCGTGGGCTTCATCTTTGGCGCGAAGGGCCTGATGTATAACTTGACGCTCGAAGGCACGAAGATCTCTAGGGTTCAAAAAGACCGCTAGGTTTTTTCTTGCTGATGCCGCCGGTCGGGATGCAAAGCGCCGACCGCAGGCCGCTACAAAAATAAATGGCGGAACGTGGTCGTTACGCCAAACACCCGGGCAAGATGCTCAAAGACGAATCCCAGGCATTTCTGTGACCTGTGAGAATCATCCAGCTCGATCCCGTCTGAGGTGTTGCGGTTCTGGCAGGTGTCTTCATTCTTTTCGACCGGGTACTGAAGGCAAGGATCGAAGCGTGACTGATGGACAAAGACGACAAACAGGATAATGCGCAATGATTGATCTATATACCTGGACAACACCGAATGGGCGTAAAGCGTCCATCATGCTCGAAGAAACCGGGCTGGAGTACACGGTGCATCCGGTCAATATTGGTGAGGACGAGCAGTTTGCGCCGGAGTTCCTGAAGATCAGTCCCAACAACAAAATCCCCGCCATCGTCGATCAGGATGAAGGCATCGCGATGATGGAGTCTGGCGCAATTCTTATCTATCTCGCCGAAAAAACCGGTCGATTGTTATCCAGCGACCGCAAGACTCGCGTGAAAACCCTCGAGTGGCTGATGTTCCAGAAGGCGGGCGTTGGGCCAATGCTCGGTCAGGCGCACCATTTCCTGAAGTTCAATCCCGACGCTTCGGAATATGCTTCAGAGCGCTATGCGGAAGAGGCCAGGCGTCTTTATGGTGTCATGGACAGACGCCTGGGTGAAGTGTCATATCTGGCAGGCGAGGAGTACTCGATCGCCGACATCGCGACCTGGCCCTGGATATCCCGATACGAGTGGCAGCAAATCGATCTGAATGAATTTCCGAACGTCAGGCGCTGGTATGTTGAGATCGCCGAACGGCCTGCCGTACAGGCAGGCTATGACATACCCCGGAAGGTTAGCGATATCCCGATACCCTGACCGCCGATAAGCCCCGGTGATTTTGCAGTCGGCGCTGCAGTCATCGAATGACCGGTTGGTGCAGGAGGGGTCATGCGGCCGTGGAGGCGGGTGTGTTCAACATTGCCAATTTACCCGCTCGTGGAAAAGCGGCTAACTCGTTTCTGCGAGTCGTTCCTGCTCCCTGGCGCGTTTCTCGAACCCTTCCTGCCACTTCGAGCGATGCACGGCGGGTGCAACCTGAACCGCCGTCACCTTGTACTCGGGGCAGTTGGTCGCCCAATCGGAGTACTCAGTCGTTACGACGTTGGCGCCCGTCGCCGGATCGTGGAAGGTCATATAGACGACGCCCGGCGAAACGCGTTCGCTGATCGTTGCCTTGACAGTGGTGTCGCCTTTTCGGCTTGCCAGCGATACGGTGTCGCCCTCATTGATGCCACGATTTTCGGCATCGTGCGGATGGATTTCGAGCAGGTCTTCAGGATACCAGGCCATATTCTCGGTGCGCCGCGTCTGCGCCCCGACGTTGTACTGGCTCAGGATGCGACCGGTCGTCAGCAGTAAGGGGAACCTGGCGTTGGTCCGCTCTTTCGTCGGCACATATTCGGTCTCGACGAAAAGGCCTTTACCACGCACGAAGTTATCGATGTGCATGATGGGCGTGCCCAGTGGCGCGTCTGCATTGCATGGCCACTGGACGCTGCCAACCTCGTCGAGGTGTTTGAACGATACACCGGCAAACGTCGGCGTCAGTTCCGCCACCTCGTCCATGATTTCGGCTTCAGCCTGGTAGTTCATGTCGTAGCCGAGCGCCTGCGCGAGGTCTTGCGTAATCAGCCACTCGGGCTTGCCTTGCTTCGGTTTCATGACCGGGCGTACGCGATTGATGCGCCTTTCCGCATTAATGAAGGTGCCGTCTTTCTCGAGAAATGACGTGCCGGGCAAAAAGACATGGGCGAACTTGGACGTTTCGTTCAGGAACAGGTCCTGCACAACGACGCACTCCATGCTCTCGAAGGCTGCTTCTACATGCTGGGTGTTCGGATCCGACTGCGCAAGGTCCTCGCCCTGGATGTACATACCTTTGAATTCGCCGGCGATTGCTGCGTCAAACATGTTGGGAATACGAAACCCGGGCTCCGGATCGAGCTGGACGCCCCAATGTTGTTCGAATGAACCGCGCACGTCGTCATCCTGAACCGGTCGGTAGCCCGGCAGCTCATGCGGGAACGAGCCGACATCGCAGGAACCCTGTACATTGTTCTGACCGCGCAGCGGGTTTACGCCAACGCCGGACTGGCCAATGTTACCCGTGGCCATGGCAAGGTTGGCCATGCCCATGACCATCGTCGATCCCTGGCTGTGCTCTGAAACGCCCAGCCCATAGTAGATGGCAGCGCGACCACCGGTTGCGTAAAGCCTCGCAGCTCTGCGAATGTCGTCTGCCGGTACGCCGGAAATCTCGGACACCATCTCGGGTGAGTTCTCGGCCTTCAGGACCTGCTTTTTCCAGGCCTCGTAGGATTCGAGGTCGCAGCGATCCTCGATGTACTGGTCCGCAGCCAGACCTTCCTTGACGATGACATGTGCGAATGCATTGATCATCGGGACGTTGGTACCCGGCTGTAGCGGCAGATGGAAATCCGCCTCGATGTGCGGCGAGCGCACGAGATCAATCGAACGCGGGTCCACGACGATCAGTTTGGCACCCTCGCGCAGTCGTCGCTTCATCTGTGAACCGAAGACGGGATGCGCTTCTGTAGGATTCGCGCCGATGACCAGGATGACATCGGCATCCATGACACTTTCAAAGGGCTGCGTTCCCGCGGAGGTGCCGAGTGTCTGTTTCAGGCCGTAACCCGTCGGCGAATGACAAACGCGTGCACAGGTATCGACGTTGTTATTGCCGAATGCCGCACGAATCAGTTTTTGAACGACATAGATTTCTTCGATCGAGCACCGCGATGAGGTAATGCCGCCGATCGACTTGCGCCCGTGCCTGGTCTGGATCTCCTTGAAGCGCTTCGCCGCGTGCTGAATTGCTTCATCCCAGGAGACAACCGTCCAGGGGTCGTGAATGCTGTCACGGATCATGGGATTCAGGACGCGTTCCTTGTGTGTCGCGTAACCCCAGGCGAATCGACCTTTCACGCAGCTGTGGCCCTGGTTGGCGCCACCGTTTTTGTATGGCGTCATGCGGACGACCTGGTCGCCCTTCATGTCGGCCTTGAATGAGCAACCGACGCCGCAATAGGCGCAGGTCGTGATAACGCTGTGCTCGGGCTGGCCGTGATCAATGATGGACTTCTCCATCAGGGTCGCGGTCGGGCAGGCTTGCACGCAGGCGCCGCAGGACACGCATTCGGAATCGAGGAAGGGTTCGCTGATACCGGCAGAAACCTTGGACTCGAATCCGCGGCCTTCGATCGTCAGTGCAAACGTTCCCTGAACTTCGTCACATGCGCGTACGCATCTCGAGCAGACAATGCACTTTGACGGATCGAACGAAAAATAGGGATTACTGGCGTCGACTGTGGCGTCGAGGTGGTTCTCACCGTCGAAGCCATAGCGCACGTCGCGGAGACCGACAGCACCGGCCATGTCCTGCAATTCGCAGTCGCCGTTGGCCGAACAGGTCAGGCAGTCCAGCGGATGATCGGAAATATAGAGCTCCATGACGTTGCGTCTCAGGTTGGCGAGCGCATCCGTCTGGGTTCTGATTTTCATGCCGGACTCAACCGGCGTTGTGCAGGAGGCGGGGTAGCCTTTGCGGCCTTCGACTTCGACCAGGCACAAACGACAGGAGCCGAACGGCTTCAGGCTATCCGTGGCACACAGCTTCGGGATATCGACGCCCGATTCACGGGCGGCTCTCAGGATGGTACTGCCGGCTTTGACGCGCGCGGGGAGGCCGTCGATTTCAACGTCGATGGTCTCCTCGCTGGTGGAGGTCGGTGTGCCGAGGTCTGGTTCTCGCGTCGGATTCATTTCTCGAAGTCCTCCGGAAAGTATTTTAGCGCACTGCGGACCGGGAACGGTGTCATTCCGCCCATTGCACATAAGGATCCGTCGACCATGGTGTCACACAAGTCATTGAGAAGGTTAATATTTTCGCCCCTGTTCTCATTGGCGACGATGCGGTCGATGACCTCGACGCCCCGCACTGCACCAATCCGGCAGGGCGTGCATTTCCCGCAGGATTCGATCGCGCAGAATTCCATGGCGAAGCGGGCTTGTGCGGCCATGTCCACGGTATCGTCGAAAACGACGATACCGCCGTGGCCAATCATCGCGCCGATGTCGGCAAATGCCTCGTAATCCAGTGGCGTATCGAGCTGGTCGGTGGTGAGATAAGCGCCCAGGGGACCGCCGATCTGCACGGCACGAACCGGCCGGCCGCTCATCGTGCCACCGCCGAAATCCTCAACCAGTTCGCGCACGGTGAGTCCGAACGCTTTTTCGACCAGCCCGCCGCGCTTGATGTTCCCCGCCAGTTGAAAGGCCAGCGTACCCTTGGATCGATTGACACCGTAACCCGAATATTCTTCACTGCCCATCGCCAGGATCAGTGGCACCGATGCGAGCGAGACGACGTTGTTGACAACGGTCGGTTTGCCGAAAAGGCCTTCAATGGCAGGCAACGGCGGCTTGTAACGAATGACGCCGGCTTTGCCCTCGAGGCTCTCGAGCATCGCCGTTTCCTCGCCGCAGACGTAGGAGCCGGCCCCCAAATGTATGTCGATGTCGAAGCTGAACCCGGATCCCTGGATATCTTCCCCGAGCCAGTTCGCCTCCCGTGCTGTCGTGAGCGCTTGATCCAGCACTCGTCGAGTTACCGGGTACTCGGAGCGCAGGTAGATATAGCCTTTGCTGGCGCCGACCGCGTAGCCTGCGATAACCATGCCTTCGATGAGTGTGAGCGGATCACTCTCCATCAGGATTCGATCCGAAAAAGTACCGCTGTCACCTTCATCGGCATTGCAGGCAATATATTTTTGATCGCCCTCGGCATCGGCAACGGTCTGCCATTTGATCCCGGTCGGGAACCCGGCACCGCCACGACCGCGCAGTCCCGATTCCTTGACCTGCTCAAGCGTGTATCCGGGCCCGCTATCGAACGCTTTCTTCAGCCCTTCGAAACCCCGATGAGCGACATAGTCGTCGACTGAAAGAGGATCGATCAGCCCGCAGCGCCGGAATGTCCAGCGTTCCTGGTCGATCAGGTAGGGAATTTCATTGGTTGGGCCGAGACGCAGCGGATGTTCGCCGCCTTCCAGGAAACCGGCACCGACCAGGCTGTCTACGTCATCGACTGTCACCGGACCGTAAGCAATTCGTTGCTCGCCGACAACGATTTCCACCAGTGGTTCCAGCCAGCTTGCGCCCCAGGATCCGTTACGTACCAGCCTGACGTTGTCGAGTGTCGCTATTTTCTCAGCAACGTCGTGTGCGCCGACGGAAATCGCGGCTGTTTCCCGCGGAACGTAAACAGTGATCTGCTCACTCATCGTTCGACCCCGCACACGCATCGATCAGCTTGTCGAGTTTGCCTGCATCGACCCGTCCGTGAACCTTGTCGTCGATCATGACAGCGGGCGAGCAAGCGCAGTTGCCGAGGCAGTAAACCGGTTCCAGTGACACGTTGCCGTCTTCGCTGGTGCTATGCATTTCAATGCCGAGTTTGCGCTCGGCATGCGCAGTCAGTTCGCGGCTACCCATGGCCTGACAGGCTTCAGCCTGGCAGATCTTTACCGTGTGTTTGCCTGGCGGCGTCGTTCGAAAGTCATGATAGAAACTGACCACGCCGTGGACATCGGCGCGCGACAGGTTCAGTTCGTCGGCGATTTGTCGAATAGCTTCTTCGCTGACGAATCCATAGCGGTCGACGAAGGCGTGCAACACCTGAACCAACAGTTCAGGCTTTGCGTCGAACTGATGGATGATCTCGGCGGCAATGCCCGTGTCATGTTTGATGGCCATTCTCTACGCGATCCTTCCTTCATCCGCATAAATATTGAAAGTCCGATCACGCAGGAAACCGACAAGGGTCATACCGAACTCCCTGGCCGTCTCAACAGCAAGACTGGACGGTGCGCCGACGGCCACGAGTAACGGTATGCCCGCGACCAGCGTTTTTTGCATTAACTCGAAACTTGCGCGACCAGAGACAAACAGGCCCAGATTGTGACCCGGGACTTTGCCGGCCTGCATCAGCGCGCCGATGACTTTGTCGGTGGCATTGTGCCGCCCGACGTCCTCGCGAACGAGATGTATTTCACCATCTGGACCGAAGGCGGCAGCGGCATGCAGCCCACCCGTCTCGACGAAGACGGGTTGCCGTTCGCAGACCTCGCCCGGAAGCCCGATCAAGGCGTCTGAGTGAAAACGGGTGTCGATGCCCGCCAGGGAACGCAGCCCTGCGACTTGCAAGGCGTCGAGGGAGGCCTTCCCGCAGACGCCGCAGCTTGAGGTCATAAAGAAGTGTCGCTCGAGGCTTGCCAGGTCAAGTTCGACGTCCGCTGACAGTTCGACTCGAATGGTATTTTGCAGCGCCGTCGACGGGGCTGCCTGCCCGACCAGGTTTGCGGCGAGCACCTGTCCGCGGTCAGTGATAATGCCCTCGGTAAAGAGAAAGCCGATAGCGAGCTCTATGTCGTTACCGGGCGTTCGCATCGTGATGGAAACAGATTTTGCGGCAGCCGCATTCGCCGCATCGGCAACGACCTGGATCTCCAACGGTTCTTCGACCGCAACGACATCGGCCAGTGTCGTTCGGTTTGAACTGCCTGCCTTTTGAATATCGAATTTTCGACTGTGATCAGTCATATCTGCTGCTGTTGCCAACGTGCCTGAAACCGGCTGGCGATTATATCGCGCCGATCGGCCCGAAAGTCAGTTTGTGGCCGGTTGTCCGCGCCAGGTGGCGGTTGGCATTTCGGGCCGTGTGATGGCCTGCCGGACATCCAGCAGTTCGGCACGGCGCCGCAGGCTGAATTCGGCGTTTTTGCCGCGGACGCCCAGGGGTTCGCCGGGATGCAACCGGACCCGCCCGTTCTGCTGCCGTTCAGTTTCGCTCATTACAATTAGGCCCTCGTCGTATCCTGTTGAGTTTTAATAAAAATGCGAACCATTCGCAACGAACGGACTCTTTCGGATTGAGTGAAAATTCGATTAAGATACGCATCCTTTTTGAGCCTGAATTCGATTAAGATACGCATCGCCTGTCGACGAACGAGCACCGATTTCAAAAATGTTGAGGAGATTCCCTTGAGCAAGATCGCAAGACGTCAATTCATGCAGCTGTCCGCCGTAGCGGCCGCTGGTCTGGTTGTCAGCCCTGGCAAAGAAGCCAAGGCACAAGACATGCCCCGGATCGAGGAAAGTGATCCGGTAGCGCAGTCTCTCAAATACGTGCATGACGCCAGCACGGTTGATCCGGCGTCGCGGGCAAATCCTGCGGCAGATCAAACCTGCGCAAATTGCGCACTGATCCAGGGCCCGGAAGGTGATGAATGGCGCCCGTGCCAGATTTTCCCCGGCAAGCTGGTTGCCAATGACGGCTGGTGTTCCGTCTGGGCACCCAAAGCCTGACCAGACAATTCCCCGCCCGGCAACGGGCGGGGTTTCCTTGTCGCATCAGTCTCCCGGCCACGCTGCCGCAGGATTCGCTTGCAGCACTTATTTAATTGACCGACGATTTCGCCAACCAGAAATCGAGTGATACATGAATCCGGACGTCAAGCACTTCTATCACGAGGGTAGTGGCACCTTCTCCTATGTCGTAAGTGACCCGCAGACGAGCGAAGCAGCGATCGTTGATCCGGTGCTGCAGTTTTCCGCTGCGTCGGGGCGTACTGACACCGCACCCGCCGACGAGATCATCGACTATGTCAAAGCCGAACGGTTATCGGTAGCCTGGATTCTCGAGACGCACGCCCATGCGGATCACCTCACCTCGGCGCAGTACCTGAAACAACAACTGGGTGGCAAGGTAGCCATCGGTGAAGGCATACGCGACGTGCAATCGAATTTTGTGCCGGTATTCAATCTGAAGTCACCGTTTGCACCGGATGGTAGTCAGTTTGATCACCTTTTCGGCGACAAAGAGATTTTCTCCATCGGTGAACTGACGGCGCGCGTGATGTGTACGCCGGGCCATACTAATGACAGCGTCACCTATGTTGTCGGTAACGCTGCCTTTGTCGGCGATACCGTGTTCATGACCGATTACGGTACAGCGCGATGCGACTTCCCGGGCGGCGATGCCGGCCGATTGTATGACTCCATCCAGGCACTTTTTTCCCTGCCGGATGACACGATTCTGTATCTGTGTCACGACTACCCGCCGAGCGATCGGGCTGTGCGATGCGCTGTTCCCGTTACCGAGCAGCGTGCTGACAATATTCATGTCGGTAATGATGTAACGCGTGAAGATTTTGTGGCCCTGAGAGAAGCCCGTGACGCCAATCTGGATCTGCCGATGCTGATCGTACCGTCCATCCAGGTAAACATTCGTGCCGGTAATCTGCCGGACGCGGAAGACAACGGTACCGCTTACCTCAAATTCCCCCTGGACACCCTTTAGCCTGCATCGCGCGGCAGGTACAATGCGCCGCCTGACCTGCCCGGAGAGATCACCTTGTTCGAGACACTGGAGCCGAAACCCGCTGATGCCATCCTGAAGTTGATCGGCGAGCATAGAGAAGACCCTCGCGCCGAAAAAATCGATCTCGGTGTCGGTGTCTATCGTGATGCCGACGGAAACACGCCAATCCTTAACAGCGTGAAAAAAGCCGAGCATTGGCTCGTCGGTACGCAGACGAGCAAAGCCTACCTCGGCTCGCGCGGTGACATCGTTTTCTGCGATGACGTTGAAAAGCTGGTCTTCGGCGACGATGCGATTGACGATGACCGGATTTCGACGGTGCAATCCCCGGGCGGCTCGGGTGCATTGCGCGTCGGTGCAGAACTGATTTTGCGTGCCAACCCGGATGCTGTGATGTGGGTCAGCGATCCGACCTGGAACAATCACATCCCCCTGATGGGTAATGCCGGCGTCAAACTGCAGTCGTATCCCTATTACGATGGCGAGAAAAACCGTATTCGCTTCGACGACATGATGGAAACGCTGGGTACAGCAAATGCCGGCGAGATCGTGCTGCTGCACGGTTGCTGTCACAACCCGACCGGCATGGATCTTTCCAGGGATCAGTGGGACAGGGTGGCTGACCTGGTGGAAGAGCGCGGCTTGATTCCGTTTATCGATATTGCCTACCAGGGTTTTGCTGAAGGGCTGGAGGACGATGCCTATGGTGTCCGCCTGATGTATGGCCGGGTGCCGGAAATGTTCGTGACTCACTCCTGTTCCAAGAATTTCGGTATCTACCGCGATCGGGTCGGTGCGTTGTCCCTTTTATCCGCAGATGCTGACACCGCGAAAGTAGTCGACAGCCAGGCGCTATCGCTGGTGCGGACGATTTACTCACTGCCGCCGGATCACGGCGCCGCGGTCGTCTCACATATTCTGAACGATGAGGAATTGCGTGCTGAGTGGCTGGGCGAACTGGCTGGCATGCGCAAGCGTTTGCAAGCCATGCGTAAGCTCCTGGTCGAGGAGCTGAAGAGCGCAGCGCCGGACCACGACTTCAACCACATATCGCGTACCACCGGAATGTTCTGTTACCTGGGCGTAACGCCGGAACAGGTTGCGGCGATCAAGAAGGATCGTGGGGTTTACCTGGTGGACTCCAGCCGCATCAACGTCTGCGGCATCACGGAAGGCAACGTACGCTACCTCGCCGAATCGATCGCCTCAGTTCTTTAGGCGTCCTGCTTCACAGGCGGCTACGATCGCTGTTTGTACCACGCGGTGATTCGGATGCCGATTGCTAACAGTACCAGTCCCGCCAGCACGTAATGGACCGGCTCGGCAACGCCACCCGCAATTCTCGTGAACTGGGCCTGTGCGAGTGCAATACCGATCACGTACAAGCCGGTCTTGTGGAGAATCTTCCATCGCTTCGGGCCGAGAAGCGCTGCCGGCTTGTTGAATGAGGTGACCAGCATAAGGTAGATGAACGCGTATACGAGCATTCCCAGGTAGGCCGCGGGCAGCCCGTTCAGGGTGATGAGTAAATAGAGGTGTGCCGTCATGATGGCTGCAAATGCGACACCGAAAGAACGCCTGTTTTTCACCATTAATTGGCTGAACGTATTTGCCGCCAGCGTTCGCATCGGCCTGGCGACGAAAATCAACAGGTATATAAGGAGTGACAGCCTGGCACCCAGGCGCAAGGTTGATCCAAGGCTATCTTCATCCCATGCATTCTGTTGCAGATAAACCCATGCAGGCAGGGAGAATGCGAGGAGCGCCAGGCTGAATACAGCGACGTTCGTCTGATAGTGGGTCACAGCGGCAGGATTACCCGGCTGTCGGTGTCGATGTGGAGGCGTTCAGACGTTCCGCCATTGAGTTCCAGCACATAGTTGACCGCTTCAGCGGATCGTCTCGATTTCAGCGTGTGCGGCTGCGCGTTCTCGTGAATATTGACGATGCGCCCGTCGGCCGCAAAGAAAACGATGTCGAGCGGTATATAGGTATTCTTCATCCAGATCGACAGGGTCCGGCTGCGACGGTACACGAACAACATGCCGGTTGTATCCGCCATTTCACGAACAAACATCAGCCCACGCCGGTGTTGCTCACTTGTCAGTGCGACATAGACATCGAACAGGTAACAGGCGTGCGCGCTGGCCTCGATGACCACCGTTGTCTTCTCGAAAGCCTCGTCAACGGTGTCCTCAAAGTCGTATTCGGCAGACTGGGCCGACAGCAGGAGCCAGGCGCAGGCGATGCCCAGGATGCGCAGCATCTTCATTCTTGCGGGTCCCGGTTCAGTCGGGCCGAAAATTTAAGTTCGGTGAAGTTGATGTTTGCGGCTCCATTCAGCTCCGCCAGGGGAGAAACGCAGTATACGGTAACGCCGATACGGTAGATCGACCCGGCGTCATTGTCGAATGGGTCCTGGAAGTCGGCGTCGGTCCAGCAACCGGTCGCATCTGCTATGCTGAAAAAACGGTCGCCCCCTTCTTCCATGAAAGTAGTGTTGGTCGCAAGTTCCCGGGCTGTGCGTCCGCGTTCAAGCTCAGGGATACCCGGAATGAACGCGACAATCGCAGCGTCGGGGTCATCGGTCAAGGGGTCCGCAATAATCGCAATTTGCAGTCGGTTTCGGGTGTAACGATTCGGGTTCGTCGAATTCAAAATCGGGTCTGGCAACGACTGTACAGCGCGCATTATCGCCAACCGCGAGTTGGCTGGCCAACGGACCGGGTATCGGCCAGTGGGACAAATTGTTACTGACCGGTTGGACTCATCGCGCATCGCCACTACAATGGCACGCCTTTTTCGCCCTCGGAGTGAGTCAATAATGAGCGTCTCAGAACAATTCCAACAGCTCGAAGCCCATGTGGCGAGCCTGATTATCGGTCAGGAG
Source organism: uncultured Woeseia sp. (assembly GCA_964630795.1). GTDB lineage: Bacteria > Pseudomonadota > Gammaproteobacteria > Steroidobacterales > Woeseiaceae > SZUA-117. The sequence continues at coordinate 46,894 of CAZVWF010000002.1, forward strand.
CACCTGATCAACAGGATGCTGATTGCGCTCCTGTGCGATGGTCACCTGATCGTCGAGGGCGCGCCCGGGCTGGCAAAGACGCGGGCCATTAAAGTTCTTGCCGAGAGTATCGAGGGCAGTTTTCATCGTCTGCAGTTTACGCCCGACTTGCTGCCGGCCGACCTGACCGGTACCGACATCTATCGACCGCAGGACGGCACTTTTGAATTCCGGGAGGGTCCGCTTTTTCATAACCTGATCCTTGCGGACGAGATCAACCGTGCGCCGGCCAAAGTGCAATCCGCGCTCCTCGAATCGATGGAAGAACGACAAATCACAGTCGGTGAAGGCACCTACAAGTTGCCGCCGTTGTTCATGGTGATGGCGACGCAAAACCCGATCGAACAGGAAGGCACCTATCCCCTGCCGGAAGCGCAGCTCGACCGGTTTCTTCTGCACGTGGAAGTGGGGTATCCAACCCCGGAGGACGAGCGTCGAATACTCATATTGAATCGCGACGAAGCGAAATCCGGCGAACGGGACGCTTTTGCCCCGCTGATGGAAGTGTCGGAAGCCACGATTATGGAAGGACGGCAACAGATCCTGAACCTGCATCTGTCCGACGAGCTCGAGCAATACATTGTTAACGTGGTCGTTGCGACCAGGAACCCGGGCGCCGTGAACAAGAACCTCGATGGCCAGGTGATGTATGGCGCGAGTCCCCGTGCGTGCATGGGTATCGATCGTGCTGCCCGCGCACATGCCTGGTTACAGGGTCGGGATTACGTCGGGCCGGAAGACATCCAGGCAGTGGCGTCCGACGTATTGCGGCATCGTCTCGTGATGAGTTTCGAGGCCGAAGCTGATGGCATTTCGGCGGATTCCGTCATTGAAGGCGTACTCGACGGTGTCGGGGTGCCCTAGGCCAGGCCGCGTCCTATGCGCCACGACAAACTCCCCGGGGACGCCTCGCCCGTCAGTGTCAGCCAGGCCGGGCTGATCCGGCTGAGCGGGCCGGCACGTGCACTGGCGCTCGATGTGCTGCGCATCAATTCGCTGCAGACAGGTGCCTACGTGTCGCACTTCAAGGGCCGCGGGATGGAGTTCGACGAATCCCGTCCCTACCAGCCCGGCGATGACCCGCGAAACATCGACTGGCGCGTGACGGCGCGCAGCTCCGAGGCCTACACAAAGCTGTTCCGGGAGGAACGCGAACGGCCGGTCCTGATCATGACGGACCTGCGTTCGAATATGCATTTTGCGACGCAGGGATGCTTCAAGTCCGTCAACGGCGCTCGCGCGGCCGCGCTCCTTGCCTGGGCGGCGCATCATCGTGGCGATCGGCTGGGTGGCCTGGTCTTCGGCGACACTCGCCACCGGGAGTTGAGACCGCGACTCGGTCGCCAGGCCGCGTTGCGCTACGTGCACGAGCTCGTCACGCACCCCGACTGGACGAAAGACATCGATCACGGTGTACTGGATGAAGAGCCCCTATTGACGCAAGCGATGGGAATGCTGCGGCGCGTTGCCCATCCCGGCAGCCTCGTGATCATCGTCAGCGATTTCATTGGTCTGTCGCGCACGGCGCAGTCGTACCTGACGGGCATTGCCCGGCACAACGAGGTGCTCGCCGTATTTCTTAGCGATCCATTGGAACGACAACTGCCGCCACCGGGTCGATACAGACTGGTGAGTCACGATGAAGAAATGGCGATTGACACGTATGCGAAGGGTGCCCGTTCCGAATACCGGGACGCTTTCGAGGAACGCCTGCACGAGTTTGATGCCTTTTGTCATCGATACGGCATTCACCTGCTGCCGCTATCCACGGAAGATGACCCTGTACAGACACTGCAGCAAGCCCTCGGCAAGCGGGCGTTATAGGATTAGCTACCATGGACCCGGAACTCATTCCACTGCGTGACCTGCACCTGCCAGACATGGTGGGCTGGTGGCCGCTGGCGCCGGGTTGGTGGTTCCTGATAGTCCTCGCAGCGGCAGGGGTTCTCTATCTCTTGTACAAGCAGTTCCTGAAATGGCGCTGGAATGCGGCGCGTCGCCTCGCCTTGTCGGAGCTTGCCAGGTTGCAACAGTCCTACGAGCAGGGTACGGATGCACTGATCCTGGCCAAGGAAGTATCTGAACTGCTCCGCCGCAGCATGCTGGCCTATGCGCCGCGAGGCGACGTTGCCGGCCTGACCGGGGCCGGGTGGCTGGAGTGGCTGGACCGGGGGCTGGAGGGCCGTCCCTTCACCGAAGGTGCCGGCCGAAACCTCGAGTCCCTTCCTTACAGGCGGCCGGAGAGTATCGACGACGATGCCGACATCAAAGGCTTGCTGGACGCCGTCCAGCGACGTCTGAAAACGCCGCTGTCCGAGGTGTCCGGCTGATGTGGTCCCTGGCCTGGCCGTGGATGTTACTGGCGCTGCCGCTGCCGTTCCTGGTGCGCGTGTTGATGCCGCCGGTTGTCAGCACGCAGGACGCCGGGCTCCGGGTACCGAGTTTCAAGGGCTTTTCCATGCTCGCGGATCGCTCGGAGGTCGAGCAAATTTTCAACTGGCGGTTCTGGGTCGCTGTGGTTGCCTGGGCGCTGCTGGTACTCGCTGCCGCGCGCCCGGAGCGCATCGGCGACGAACTCGACGTGCCCGTTTCAGGGCGCAACCTGATGCTCGCCGTCGACCTGTCCGGCAGCATGGATGCCAAGGATTTTGAACTTGGCAGTCGGCGCGTTGATCGTCTGACTGCCACGAAAGCCGTGGCTGCCGATTTCATCGTGCGCCGCGAAGGCGATCGAATCGGACTGATCCTTTTCGGTGAGCGTGCTTACCTGCAAGTCCCGCTAACGCTGGATCGCGAGACCGTCAATACACTCCTTATGGAAGCGTTCATCGGCCTTGCCGGAGAGAAGACGGCAATCGGCGATGCGATTACGCTGGCTGTGAAACGCATTCATGACCAGGGCGAAGAAGGCGGCGAGCAGGTCCTGATTCTTCTGACCGACGGTGCCAATACGGCCGGCGAGATTGATCCACTCAAGGCGGCGGAACTGGCGCAGCAGATCGGGCTCCGCATTTATACGATTGGCATCGGCGCCGAACAGATGGTCGTGTCATCGATTACCGGCGGCATGCGCCGCGTAAACCCCTCGGCGGATCTCGATGAAGAAACCCTGACTGAAATTGCAGCGCTGACCGGCGGTCGGTATTTCCGCGCGAAAGACACGGCCGGATTGCAGGACATCTATCGGTTGCTGGACGAGATGGAGCCGGTCGCCGAACCGGAGGCTGGTTTTCGACCGGTCAAGTCGCTCTACTTCTGGCCGCTGGGCGGCGCTTTCCTGCTGGCCATGTTCCTGGCTGCGATGAACCTGCTGGCGGGCCTGAGACTCGCCCGGGCAGGCAAGGTGAAATACAGTGCCGGCTGAGTTTCACTTTCTAAGACCCGACTGGCTGTGGGCCATCCCGCTGGTCGTTGCCGTCACCGTGTTGCTCGCGCGCCGGCGACTGGCACCCGGTAGCTGGCAATCTGTTATCGATCCGCGCCTCGTGCCCCACATTCTGTCGACGGGACAGATAAAGAACCTGACCTATCGATGGTGGCTGATATTGATTGGTGGCACGCTCGCCGCACTCGCGCTGGCCGGACCCAGCTGGGACCGGGTGGAACAACCCGTGTTTCGCTCGGAACAGGCTATCGTTATTGCCCTGGATCTGTCGCGATCGATGGACGCCCAGGACCTGGTACCAAGCCGCTTGACGCGGGCGCGGCTCAAAATACTGGACATCCTGCAGCATCGGAGCAGCGGCCAGACTGCATTGGTAGTGTATTCATCCAATGCATTCACGGTGACGCCGCTCACGACCGATGCCGATACCGTTGCGGCGCTGGTCAATAGTTTGACAACCGACATCATGCCGAGTCGTGGCAGCTACCCGCTCGCCGCGATCAACAAGGGGCGCCAGCTCCTCGAACAAGCGGGTGTGGGACTGGGTGAAGTATTGCTCATCACCGATGGCGGATCGTCACCGGCTGCCGAACGTGCCGCCGAAGAAATGCGCGCAGCCGGGTACGGATTGTCTGTGCTTGCCGTCGGTACCACCGATGGCGCACCCATTCCCCGTGCGGGCGGTGGTTTTGTCACCAACCGTTCGGGCAACATCGCAGTGCCCAAACTTGAAGCGTCCGGGCTGCAACGACTGGCTGCTGCCGGTGGCGGTCGCTATGCGGTGATGACCGCTGACAACAGCGACATCGACAGGCTCCTGTCAGGCGATGCTGGTGCAGGCCCGGGGTCGGAATCGGATGAATCGCTGGCAACGGATCAGTGGCAGGAAGAGGGACCGTGGTTGCTGCTCTTGCTTGTGCCGATTGCCGCACTGGCCTTCCGCAAAGGACTGGTCCTGTGCCTGTTGGTATTTCTCCTTCCGATTGCTGAACCCGCGCATGCGTTCACCTGGGAAGACCTGTGGCTGACAAAAGACCAGCAGGCGCAACGATTGCTGGACGATGGAAGCCCGGCTGACGCTGCGCAGCTTTTCGAAGACCAGCGCTGGCGGGCGGTTGCCAACTATCGTGCCGGTGATTATGGAACGAGCGCGGCAGGCTTTGATGATCTCGAAGACACGGCGAGCGTGTACAACAAAGGCACGGCACTGGCGAAGATGGGCGAATTCCAGGCCGCGATAGACGTGTACGACGAGTTGCTGGAGGTTGCTCCCGGACACGAGGACGCGCAATACAACCGGGATCTCTTGCAGGATATGCTGGAGCAACAGCAGGATTCGCAGGCAGGCGAGCAGGGTAACCAGGAGAACTCGGCCGAAGCCGGGGGTGGCGCACAGCAGTCAGAGGGTCAGAGCGAATCCGATCAGGCTGGTCAGGAGGGTGCGACCGGGGATCCAGGCTCCGAGGGCCAGCAGGGTGAGTCGTCGGTACGCGACGAGGAAGGCGCGAGCCAGGAAGACCTCGAGGCGATGCAACAGGAACTGGAGCGGGCCGCGCAGCAGGCGATGCAGCAATCCGCCGAGGCACAGGAAGAACAGGGTATAAGCGAAGCAGAAGCGGAAGCGATGCGGCGTGCCCAGGAACAACAACAGGCGATGGAGCAATGGCTGCGTCGTATCCCGAACGATCCGGGCGGACTGCTTCGCCGGAAGTTCCGCTATCAATATCAACGGCAAGGCAGGGACCAGGACGGCAATAATCTCTGGCCCGATGACGAGGCTCAACCATGGTAAACACGACGGTCCACCGACTTCAGTTCGCGGTATTTCTATTCGCGCTTTTGTTCGCCGGTGCGACGCAGGCAGCGGTGATTGCGAGCATTGATCGGGCCAACGTCGAACTGAATGAATCCTTCACCCTCAAGGTCACGGTCGATACCGCCATCGACGTCGAGCCGGACGCGTCGGCGCTCGAAGAGGATTTCTTGGTAGGCACGCGAAGCCAGTTGAGCAATACCACGATCGTCAATGGCCAGATCAGCCGGTCAAGAACCTGGACCTATGTGCTGATGGCGAAGCGTGAGGGGAACCTTATTATTCCGCCCGTGCGAATCGCTAATGAGCAAAGCGAACCGGTATCCATCACGGTAACGCCGCCTTCGACCAACATACCGGGCGAGGCCGATATTTTTGTTACGACCGAAGTCGACCACGATGAGAGTTTCGTCCAGGCGCAGGTACTCTATCGGGTCAAGGTGTATCGGGCGGTCGCCACGCGCCAGCCACGACTCAGTGAACCGTCAATAGAGGGTGTCGAGGTGCTGATCGAGTCCGCGGGAGAGGAACGAAGCTACGAATCCATTTTGAATGGCAAGGCATACAACGTCGTCGAACGTGTGTACGCACTTTTCCCGCAGGAAAGCGGTACGATTTCCATCGCGCCGGCGCGTTTCGAAGCTCGCGTGCTGCGCAATGGCCGGATCACGGGACGGAAGATCTTCGAATCCGGCGCCATCGATGTCGTCGTCAACCCGATTCCGCCGCCGCCTGCCGACTATCCGGACGCGGTCTGGTTTCCGGCCAAATCTGTCGTACTGAGCGAAGACTGGTCGCGCGAGCCGGGCACCTTGCCCGCGGGTGAGCCTATTACGCGTCACATTACCGTAACGGCGGTCGGCCAGTTATCGACCCAGATTCCGGTGATCGAGCCCGCCAATTCGGACAACATAAAGGTGTACCCGGACAAGCCAGAGTTCCGGGATGTCGCAGAGCCCACCGGGATTCGCGCGGTGCGCAGGGACCAGTACGCGATGATCGGCGTGACCGCCGGGGAAGTGGTGCTGCCTGACGTCAATTTGCCCTGGTGGAATATCGATGCCGCCGAGTGGCAGGTGGCGACCTTGCCGGGTACCACGCTGAGCATTTCTCCCTCGGCCAATGCCGTTTTGCCGCAGCCGGCGCCGGTTGAGCCGGCGGCCGATGACACCGGATCCGCGGTTGAGACGCAGATTGTCTACGTTGATTTCTGGCTTTACGTCAGCGCTGGTCTGGCGGGCGTATGGCTGATGACAGTGATTGCCTGGTGGTGGTCGCGGCGGCCGGTATCCCGGGAGCCGAAGGAACCGGCACCACCGCCAATCCACAAGCAACAAGCCAGGTGGCTGAAGGCGGCCCGCAAAGCCGCACAGGCCGGAGACGCAGCCGGCATCAAATCCAGCCTGCTGGAATGGGGTCGGCTTGAGTGGCCCGACAAACCGCCGCGGAGTATCGGCGAGTTTTCGAATCGTGTTGCGATTCCCCTGTCGACTCAACTCCAGGCGATGTGCAGCGCGAGTTACGGGCCGGGTGACCGGGAGTGGAGCGGCGAGGAACTGGCGAAGTCCCTGCGATCGATCTCTGTACTGCGTGAAGCAGAACCCGAACGGCCGACCGATACGTTGCCGCCGCTGAGCCCGGTCAATCCCTGAACCGAGGTGCCCCGGCCGGCTTCGACCCCGCCTACCAGGTGCCTGAGTTTTCCATGGAGGCCCAGGGTTCCGCAGGCGCCAGTGCATCTCCCTTCTGCAGCAATTCAATCGAGATATTGTCCGGCGACCGGACAAACGCCATCCAGCCATCGCGCGGCGGCCGGTTGATGGTTACACCTGCATCCATCAATCGCTGACAGGTCGCGTAGATATCATCGACGGCGTAGGCCAGGTGCCCGAAGTTGCGTCCTTCGCCACAGGTCTCCGGGTCCCAGTTCCAGGTCAGCTCGATCTGCGCATCTTCGTCGCCAGGCGCGGCCAGGAAGACCAGCGTGAACCGACCGGCTTCTACGTCCTTACGGCGTAACTCGATGAGGCCGAGCTTGTTGCAGTAAAAGTCCAGGGATGCGTCGAGGTCGGTGACGCGGACCATGGTGTGCAGGTATTTCATGGCGGGATTCCGGGGCTGTCTGGTTGAACTGCTGCAGCGTATAAGACGACAATGAAGCCGCAGTTTCAACCGGATCAAGTCATGCACCGAATTCGCGCCCTTACGCTGGATCTCGACAACACACTCTGGGATATCGACTCGGTAATTCATCGGGCCGAAACGACGTTGTGGCAGTGGCTTGGCGAACACTACCCGCGCACCCACGATCGCTGGTCAGCCGATGATCTGATCAGCCTGCGCCGTGACATCATGGACAAACACCGTGACAGGCACTTCGACCTGCGATTCCTGCGCAAGAAGGTCCTGGAGCAAGTCGCGGAGTCGTCGGGCTACGACGAATCGCTGGTGGAACCCGCTTTTGAGATATTCGACGATGTTCGTAACGATGTTGAGTTGTATCCCGACGTGCCAGAGGCGCTCGAATCCCTGTATTCGCGCTACACCGTGGTTGCATTGACGAATGGCAATTCGAATCTCGAAAAGATCGGGATTCGACATTGGTTTCACGGTGTAGTGACCGCCGTGGACGCGGGTGCAGCAAAGCCGGATCGACAGATATTTGACGTTGCTGTGGGCGAGGTGGGCGTTCGGCCGGAAGAGATTCTTCACGTCGGTGATCATCCGACGGCTGACATCGATGGCGCCCGGCAGGCGGGTATGCGAACGGCGTGGATCAATCGCAATGCTGCGGTCTGGCCGGATGAGCTGGACCACCCGGATGCTGTCATCACTACGATGGTCGAGCTGCGTGAGCTGCTCGAATCGGCACGGTAGATCTCATGTCGGGGCGACCCCGAATCATCTACATTCCCGGGCTCAAACCGAAGCCCGAGCCACCACGCTACCGTACGCAATTATTGCGCTGCCTGGTCGAGGGGGTTCGGCGAATCGATCCACATACTGCAGATGCGATTGCCGGGCCGGAAGCCTTCCACGTCGTCAGCTGGACCTACGACTTTTACGGCGAGCACCGCGATATTGCACTCGATCTCGCTGACATCGATTCCCTGCTGGCCCGGGAACGAGCCAGCGAGGAGGACATCGAGACTGCGGTATCGTTGAAGCGACGGTTCATCATCAGGTTATTCCGGATCGCCAACTATCTGCCGTTTATCGTGCCAGGCCTCGCCACTGATGAGATCGAGGTGCACCTGCGTGACTATTTCCGCTATGTCAGGAACAACCGTGGCATAGCGCAGGCCGCACGCGACAAACTAAAGGTGGCACTCGTGGATGCTGCGTCGTCGGGTCGACGTGTTTTGCTTCTGGCACACAGCATGGGGTCTGTCATCGCCTGGGACGCACTTTGGCAGATGACCCGCGATGGCGTGGAGGCGCCGGTCGATCAGTTCGTGACGATCGGCAGCCCGCTTGGGCAGAAAATCGTACAGCGTCGTCTGCTTGGCCGACAGGAAAGCGAGGAGCGCCGGTACCCGGACGGCATAAATCACTGGATCAATATCGCGGCGATCGGTGAATTGACCGCGATCGACCGGTACCTGCGAAACGATTTCTCGGGAATGACCCGACAGGGCCGGGTGCGCAGTATCGATGATCATGAATGCTTTAACTGGTACCACATGCACGGCGCGCTGAACGTCCACGCCGAGTATGGTTACCTCGTTAACGAAGTAACCGCACAAAGCGTGGTTGACTGGTGGCCGGGTATCGGTTCAGCCGGGGAATGATCAAGCCGGATCCAGGTTCGGCTTGATCACAATATCGATGCGTCGATTCCTGGCGCGGCCGGATTCGGTCTCATTATTGGCAACCGGGTTGGTTTCACCGAAACCGGTTGCGATCAGACGATAGCTGGCGATTCTCATCGCATTAATCATGTATTGCTGTACGGATTCGGCGCGTTCCTGGGACAAGCGCTGGTTGGAGGCGTCGCCTCCGTAGGAATCGGTGTGGCCCTCAATGATGAGGTCACTGCGCGGGAAGACATCGATCGCCTGTTCCACCTTGCCCAGCAGGTCGAAGTCCTCCTGCTTGATCTCGGCCTTGCCGCTGTCGAATGTCAGGCCAACCAGTCGCAGGATGACATTATTGCCTTCACGGAATACACGGGCTTCGCTACGGCTGAACATTTTCTCGACCTGTTCGAACTGCGCCTTGATGCGCTCCTCCGCTTCCAGTCGCTGGATGAGCGCTGCTCGTTCCGCGGTGGCACCGCCCAGGCGCTCATCGAGTGCCCGAATCTCGTCTTCCATATCGGCGAGACGCAGAATATTTGATTCGACTTCCTGTTCGAGGCTCTGAATCTCGTTGCGCTGGTTCTCGATATAGGTCACCAGCTCCAGCTCCAGCTCGTCATGGCCTTCTGCCATCACCGGCGTGATGTCGGCCATGCTGGCGATGTTGCGTAACGGCTCTTCCCACTGCAGCACAAGTTCTTCGACGGTCAGATCCTTTCGCCTGACGTCGCGAACGATTTCTGACAGGTAGATCGCGTGTTTGGCTTCGTAGTTAGCCTGTCGAGCGAGACTGCGTGGCATGTCCGTGTCATAGCGATTTTCATTGAGTTCGCGCTCGGCATCGGCGAGCAGTTGCTCGGCCTTGCCCAGTGTGATGGGTGCGTAGCGACCCACTCGCGCCCGATCCGCATCCGCCAGCAGGCGACGAGTCTCACTCAGATACTGAGCCTTGATGGCAATGAGTTCGGCATCGCGGTAATAGACTGTCGCCTCGATGTCACTTTCCCTGGCACGTTGAAGGTCGCCGCGCTCCAGGTATCGAATCGTGTTGCCGAATTCCCGCTGCGCCCGATCCCAGGCTTCCCTGGCCAGTTCGGGTGCGCGGGCGTTCGCCGCGTCCTGGCGACTCTTCATGACCTGCGCCAGTTCGGTTTGGGCGAGTTCCGCCGCATTGGCGGCTGCGAGGAAATTCTCCTCCGCTTCGCTGGCCTTTCTGCGCACGTACTCGATGTTCCCGCCTTCCTCGAGACTGGCCTCGGCGTCCCGGTAATCTTCCATGCCTTCGCCATAGCTGCGAGGCGCCAGGAGCCTGGCGTCGAGTAGGTCGGCCGCATCTTTGGCTGCGTCTGCATCCCGGAAAAAGATTGGACGCAGTTCGTCCTGCGCTGTTGCACCCTCTGCGCCGGTCAGGAGGACGGCGAGCAGGAGCATTCTGACAAAAGAGGAAGTGGAGGCCATCTTGTAGTACCGCTGTTAAGTCGTGTTAAAGCCAGGTCGCGCCGATACGCAGGGATTGCATCTTACATATTGCGCCTGCCGGAATCTGTGCTGTAGCTCAGCTTATCCGCCAAAGCTTATGTCATGTCGGGCTATTTTACGCCCAAATATGGATTTGCGGGGCCTCCAGGAGATACGGGCATGTTCACTTTGTGACCCAGGTCACTATTCGGAACTTCGCAGGCGATCGGCCGGCAAATTGTGGCGTGACTCACAGAAGCAAACGCGACGTATCCGTAATCTTGGTACCCATGTCTGTCAAGTACTACACACAGTTCAAGCTCACCGACGTTAATTTTCACGGCGGCAACGAGTTTTCGGGTGTCGTGGAATTGTCGCACCCGATGGACTTGGGCTCCGATGTCACGGACATCGAAGCGATACTGGCCAGGAATTTTGACCTGCAACAGAGCGCTGTACAGCTCGTTAGCTGGTCACGGTTGCACTGAGCTTGCTTATTGGCGTTTGAATCTTTTTCCCCCTGATTCTCCCCGGCTGGTCCGGGGATTTTTTTGTCTCTAATAGAATGTCGCAAGTGTGCTCTATTGACGTTGCGTGCCTAAGACATAAGCTAACTGGCTGAAACAATAGCCCGCAACGTGGACTCCTGTTGACCCCGATACTGCTGGTTTTTCGCCTGACTCTATAATCGCGATTCCGAAATATGCGAGAATGCCGATCTTTGATTCGACGCATGGCGAATGGGTAACAAAGACACCAAGACCACCGAATTCCGCGGTATCCCGGTTATCGAGAGCGGCCGCAAGTACCGCACCGACGCGGGATTCTCGGCAATCAAAAACGGCGTCAAATCGCGCCGCGATACGCCGCAAATCCGTTACGGTGACAAGCCGAAGTGGCTGCGCGCGAAGATGCCGTCTGGCAGCGGATTCTCCGCCGTTAAGGAGACGGTCAAGGAATACCGCCTGAGCACGGTCTGCGAGGAGTCCATGTGCCCGAACATCGGCGAGTGCTGGAACAACGGCACTGCGACGATCATGGTGATGGGTTCGGTTTGCACCCGCGCCTGCCGATTCTGTGCCGTGGATACGGGGAATCCGCAGGGCTGGCTGGACCCTGAAGAGCCCGGTAATGCGGCTCGGGCGGTCAACCTGATGGGGCTACGTTACGTTGTGATTACGTCAGTTGATCGTGATGACCTGGATGATGGCGGTGCGAGCCACTATGCCGGGTGCGTCAAAGCGATAAAGAAGATGAATCCGGAAACGGCGGTTGAGGCGCTGACGCCGGATTTTAATGGTGTCATGGCGGATGTTGAAAAGGTGGTCGACTCCGGGCTCGAGGTATTTGCGCAGAACGTCGAAACCGTAAAGCGTCTCACGCATCCTGTCCGTGATCCGCGCGCGAACTACCAGCAGACCCTGGACGTACTTGCGCATGCGAAGAAACATCGGCCGGACGTCCTGACAAAAACCAGCCTGATGCTTGGGCTGGGTGAAACAGGCCCGGAGATCATGGAGACGATGGACGATTTGCGCGAGGCTGGTGTCGATATCCTGACACTCGGGCAATATTTGCGGCCGACTCCGAATCACCTGGCTGTCGAACGGTACGTTACACCGGATGAATTCGAGACGTACCGGGCCGAGGGGCTGGAAAAAGGATTTCTTGAAGTGGTCGCCGGGCCGCTGGTTCGTTCGAGCTATCGGGCGGACCAGGTGCTTGAAAAGAACAATGTTGGCATTGCCGTCCAGGGTTGCTCCTGATTCCTGATTAAAGAAGTAGAAGATGATCGAATTTTTTGCCGAGTACGGCCTGTTTCTCCTGAAAACGGTGACCATCGTTGTTGCCGTCATCGTCATCATCGGGTCTGCCGCTGCTGCGAGCAAGAAGGCTGCGCACCAGGAGGGCCTGGAGGTTGAGAACCTCAACAAGAAGTACCGGTCGATGGCGAATGCGCTTAAGCAGGCCGTGCTGAGCAAAGGCGACTGGAAGAAAGTTGCCAAGGAAGAAAAGGAACGCGAAAAGGCGAAAACCAAGTCTGCGGAATCGAGGCCACGGGCATTCGTCATAGACTTCAAAGGTGATCTTAAAGCCAGCGCCGTACCTTCGCTCAGGGAAGAGGTCAGTGCGGTTCTCGACGTTGCCAGCAAAGATGATCGCGTCATCATTCGCCTGGAAAACCATGGCGGCGTGGTTCACGAACACGGCCTGGCCGCGTCACAACTGGCCAGAATCCGCGACAGGGAAATCCCGTTGACCGTTGTCGTGGATAAAGTGGCCGCCAGCGGTGGTTACCTGATGGCCTGCGTTGCCGACGAGATTGTGGCTGCACCTTTTGCGATCCTGGGGTCGATTGGGGTGCTTGCACAGATCCCGAACTTCAATCGTATGCTGGACGAACATGGTGTCGATTTCGAGATGATCACAGCGGGCAGGTACAAGCGGACCGTCACGATGTTTGGCGAGAACACGGATGAGGATCGCGCGAAGCTCAAGGAAGAACTGGAAGATGTACACGTGTTGTTCAAGGGGGCTGTCGCGAAGTATCGACCTGACCTCGACCTTGAGAAAGTGGCCACCGGCGAGCACTGGTATGGCACGCGTGCGCTCGAGCTTGGGCTGGCAGATACGCTTAAGACCAGCGACGAGTTACTGGCCGGGCTGGCGGCCGACCATGACCTGTATCGCCTGACTTACAAGGTCAAGCTGCCGTTGCAGAAGCGGCTGATGGCAAATGCAGACGCTTTGCTCGACCGCGCCGATGCATTGGGTTGGCGGCGCCGATTCGAGTCTCGCCTGCCGCGCTGAAAGGGCGGGAACCGACGACCGGCCGTTAGGTCTTAAAATGTTGAGCCTGTTAGAATGACACCAGAGCGGGCACGGAGCATGAGAGATGAGTTCACTATCTAAACGCCTGATTTCTTTGGTGCTTGTCGCGTTCATAGTCGTGGCATGTTCGTCCACCCCAACCGGTCGCCGGCAACTGACCCTGAAGTCGGATGCGGCGCTTGCGCAGGAAGGCACGCGCCAGATGGCCATCATTCGTGCCAACTCCCCGTTGGTTCAGGACCGCGCAACGATCGACTACGTCGCTTGTGTTGCCAATGCCATCGTTGAAACGCTCGAAGGCGAAGACGCTGCCATGTACTGGGAGCTGGCCATTGTCAATCAGCCTGACGTCAATGCGTTCGTCATGCCCGGCGGCAAAATCGTGGTCAAGTCCGGCATCCTCACGGTTGCACAGAATCAGCATCAGCTCGCGGCCGTACTCGGTCACGAGGTAGCACACGTGACGGCGCATCACGCCAACGAACGCGCATCCCGTGGCGAAATCACCAGCTACGGCGTAGAGGTCCTCGCATTGATTCTGGGCGGTGGCTGGTACAACCGGACACAGGGTGCCTACGGTGCGGCATCCGCGCTGAATACGCTCGGCATCATGAACCCGTTCAGTCGAATGCAGGAGTCCGAGGCGGACGTCATCGGCCTCGAGTACATGGCGCGAGCCGGTTTTGATCCGCGAGAAAGCGTAGAGCTGTGGCAAAACATGAACAACAGTTCCGGGACGGCGAAGGTTCCGGAATTCATGTCGACGCATCCCTCCGGCGAATCGCGAATCGAGTCCATGGTGCAATATCTGCCGGAGATGCTGGCGCTCTACAATGAAGCGCAGGCGCAGGGGCGCAACCCTGACTGCCAGCGCTGATGTCACGTTGATTCGCTTTGAGGATCCCCTGCGACCGGGTGTTGTCCGGTAGCGCCAAACGTAGTCGCGGACGCCCATTTCTGCGAGAATCCCTCAATCGCTTTCCTGGGCCGAATTCGATTTTGCAACTGATCTTCACGCAGACTAGGCTTTCCGCGTTGGGTACTGCCGTCTTATTGCTGTCAGGCTGTGCTTCCATCGAGGAATTCCTGGCGCCGCTCGGTAGTGCCCGCTATGAGGCGGCTCCCCCCGTCGAGGCGGTGCTGCCACCCGAGGAACGCCAGCGACTGGCGCCGATCAGCCCCAATTACTTTGTGCTCAAATCGCCGGGACAGTCGGTCATCGGCGAACCACAAATCATATTTACAAAGGACGAGAACACGTTCTCTGACATTGCCCGGGAATATGGACTGGGCTACGACGAGTTGGTCGATGCCAATCCGGATGTCGACCCGTGGCTGCCGGGCGAGGGCGCGCTGGTCGTATTGCCGACTCAGTTTATTTTGCCGGATGTACCGTATGAGGGCATCATTCTCAATATCGCCTCCAAGCGACTTTTCTACTTTCCGGCTGCCGAAAAAGGCCAGCCGCAGACGGTGATGACATTCCCGATCGGTATCGGTCGCGTCGGCTGGCAGACGCCGCTGGGTTCGTCCGAAGTGATTTCAAAGGCCCGGGATCCAAGCTGGTATGTACCGGCATCGGTGCGACGCGAGCATGAGGAACTCGGTGACCCATTGCCACCGATTGTTCCGCCGGGACCCGACAATCCGCTCGGCCGCCATGTGCTGAAGCTCGACATTCCGGGCTATCTGATTCATGGCACGAACCAGCCATACGGCGTCGGCATGCGCGTCAGCCACGGCTGCGTCCGGCTGTACCCGGAAAACATCGAATACCTGTACGACCTGATTGCGATTGGCGAGCCGGTGCACATTATTAATGAGCCCCACCTGGCTGGCATCAGAGAGGGCCAACTCTACTTCGAAAGCCACACGCCACTCGAGGACGACGAAGTTTCAGTGGACAATCGGCTGGTCGTCGCACTGGGCAAGGTGGAGGGACTGGCGAGCGAAAACGAACTGAATTTCAACCTGGAGGCGCTTCGCATTGCTGCGAGTCAGCACACTGGTGTCCCGGTTATCTTGTCTGGCTTCAGGGCAGATGACCTGGGCGTCCGCGCCCGTGTGATCGAGAACACGGTGCAGCCAGATCCCGATCTGCCAACGCTTGAGGAAGTCCGCGCATTGCTTGACGAACCGCTCGAGGAAGCCAGCGAAGACACTGTTGCAAACGACTGATCAGGCGACGAAGTAACGCAGGAACTCCCGGGGAAGGGCGCCGGGGTCCAACGGCTGATCGGTAGGCACCCCCAGGGGCGTGGAATTGTAGGTGTGCCAGTACAATGCATTGAACGTGTCAGTACCCGTTTCGCGCCAGTCCGCAAGTAGTGCGGCCAGCGCCTTGCCTGTGTAAGTGCTTTCCAGTGCAAGGTCCAGGTGCTCGCTGGCGAAAGCAATCGCCTCTTCCGTCTGCGGTGTCCCCCTGGCGTATCCCGGCTCGAAGAAGGCGTCTCGAATCCGAATGTTTGTGCGAGTGGCAAGGTCGGTTGGCACCGTGGCATCGAGCCTGTGCATCATGAAAGCAGTTTTGTGCAGCAATCGGCGCAATGCCGTTTCGTTCATGATGGATGCATGCGAAACACGGACCGCATGAATTTCGCAGTTCAGCTCCGCAGCGGCGAGTCCCAGCGCGATACCGACGGCGGTACCCATCGTGCCCGTGCCGACATAAATCCGGTCAGGCAAACCAATTTCACCACGTGCGACCTGGTCGGCGAGTTCCAGTCCGGCGGCAACGAATCCGATATTGCCGAGCCAGGATGAGCCACCCATCGGGATCACCCAGGCATGTCTGCCGTGCAGGCGCTCACGCAGGGTATTTATCCGTGAGGAACAGGCGCCGCCGAAGCGCACCAGCTCGGTGCCATTTTCAATGTGCTTGTTGAGCGTTGCTGCCACTTCGCGGGTGATGGGCTGGTGGATAAGAAAGCAGGTGGACGAAAAGCCCAGCGCTGATGCATATAACGCCGTGGCCAGCGCGTGGTTGGATCCCGCGGCACCGAAGGTTGCGATTCGAGTGCATTTGCGTTCTTTCGCGCGGGGGAAAATATATTCGAGCTTGCGAAGTTTGTTGCCACCGAAAAGACGGCCGGTGAGATTGTCGTACTTGATCGACAACCGGCGTTCGACGGACCCGAACATAACCGGGTGTTCGCCAACTCGCGTTGGTAATGAGGCCAGCCCGGATCGCGGCAATCGTTCGCTCAATTGCGGGAATCGATCCTTGAGGTAATCCCGTTCGGTCATAGCAGTGGTTTGCCAATATCCAGGTAACGATAGCATCTTCAGTCGCCAGTCATTAAAATGCGCTCACCGTTATCTGGCTCATAATCGTGGAGACTGGTTTGTCAGATGCACATGGCCGGGGTATCACGGTCACCGAAAATGCGCCGATGGATATGCCCATCGATGCGTCAGTGGAAACCACGGCTGCCTTTGTTGGACGTGCGCTTCGCGGCCCCCTCGACACTCCCGTATTGATAACCAGCTTCGCTGCATTCCATCGTCGATTTGGTGGCTATTGGTCGGGCAGCAGCCTGGGTACATCGGTCGAGCAGTTCTTCACGCATGGCGGACGGCAGGCCTATGTGGTGCGTGTCGCAAACAATGCACGTGGAGCCATGATCTGTCTGCCGGCATCGCATGGCGTTCTGGTGCTACGTGCCGTCGAGCCCGGCTCCACGGAACATATCCGCGCCGCGATCGACTACGACGGCATCGACGGTCAGGATGACACGAGTTTTAACCTGACACTCCAGCGAGTTACACCGGATACCGGGCTCGTACTGGATCAGGAGATCTACCGAAGACTGACCTGCAAGAGGGGTGTGGAGCGATCTGTTGATGATGTATTGGTGAGCTCATCGTTGGTGCGTGTGCAGGATCCACTACCGGCAGAGCGACCACTGCAAACGGCTGCAGATTACGTGGAGCCCGCACAAGCCGGGTGCGATGGGCAACCATTATCAGATTACGATCTCATCGGATCGGCGGGGCGTGGCACCGGCTTGTTTGCGCTAAAGCAGGTAGAGAACTTCGATCTGCTACACCTGCCGCCACCCGAGCCGGGAAGTGTGCCCGGACCCGCTGCTGTTCTGGCGGCGGCGCTTTACTGTCGCAAGCGGGGAGCGATACTCATCCTCGACCCGCCTGATGAGTGGAAGAGCACCTACGACGCGATTCGCGGGACGCGCAATGCTGCCTACGCAAATCCCGATGTGCTGTCCTACTTTCCGCGGGCGCGGGCACGTGACGACGAAAACGGGCCGCAGATCCCGATTGGCGGCGCGATCGCTGGCCTGCTAAGCAAGCTTGATCGTTTAGGTGGACCATGGGAGGACCTTGATCAATATGGTTTCGCCCTGGACGGCGAATTACTGCCGGCGATCGAAATCTTCAGCAGCGACGCGCACCTGCTGGTCAAGGAAGGCTTGAATGTCATTGCTGGGAAAAACCCGGGGTACACGATGGTATGCGGCTCGGTTACGTTGGCGCATGGTATTCAACCTGGTGACGAACTTGCGAGCCTGACCATACGAAGATTGTGCTTGCTGATCACGAAAGCCATCGACCGGTCGACGCGCTGGGCCGTCTTCGAACAGGATGCTGCAGCGGCGAAAGAAAAGATCGTTGGCAAGGTGCACGCCTTCATGTGCGCATTGTCTGATGCCGGAGCCCTCGAGGATGATCAGTTTCTCGTGCAATGCGACGCGGGATCCGGTCACAAACCTGTCGATCCCGACAAAGGCATCACTATTCTGCTCGCCTTTCATCCAACCGGTTCAGATGAAATTATGACGCTGACTTTGCACCAGGCGGTGTCCGGTTGCCGCGTTGCTACAACGGCCTTTGCACCGGTGCGGGCAGAGGTCGCCTGATTCGCCTCTTCACTTTGTACTGAAAAGTCAACTTCGTCGCCCGGAATTGCAGAATATTCCGGCCGCGAGGTGATCAACAGACTGTAGCCCGTGCAGCGGTGCGAGAACCGGGTTCGGACTCCTCGGAAAATCAGTGACTTTAGAACTTTGCGCGAATCCGCGCCCCTGTTACCTTCCGGAGCCGCGTCTCGCGCCAGATTATGAGCGCATTCGAGCCGATGACGACCGCCGCGCCAACCAGCACGGCCGGCAACGGCCAGTCATCGAATATCATCCAGCCGAATAACATCGCCCAGATAATTCCGGTGTAGTTAAAAACGGTGACTACGGCCGCTGGCGCGTTGCGGAATGCGACTGAGATCAGCCATTGTGCGGCGGCGCCGGTCAATCCCACGCCAAGGAAAAGTGGAATTTCATCCAGTGTCGGTGTCACCGCGACGAAGGGTAGTGGCAGGGCCGTGACCAGTGTCCCGACGACGACGAAGTAAAACGTGACCGTCTCCGGACTCTCGAACTTGCCGAGATAACGTAGCACGATCTGCAATGTCGCATGCATTAGTGATGCGGCCAGCGCCACGATGATGCCCAGTGTGCTGACATTGCCTGCCGGGCTCGCCATGATGGTGACGCCGACGAAACCAATCAACACAGCCACCCAGCGATACGCTCCGACATGCTCACGCAGGAAGACGACGCCAAGAATGGGGATGAATAGCGAGGCGGTAAACAGGAGGACGGTTGTCTCCGCCATGGGCATGATGGAAAAGGCGGCAAACGTCGTGACGAGCGAGACGGCCCCAAGCACGGCACGAAAACCGACAGCAGCCGGCCGACTCTTGATGATGAGAATTTCCCGGCGCCCGAATATGAAGATCATGATGAGAAACGGCAGCGTTGCAACCAGGTTGCGATAGAAGCCGATCTCGATGACCGAATGGTTTTCGCTCAGGAGTTTGGCAAATACCGACATCAGGGAGAACATGAAAAATGCGCCCAGCGCGGCGAGCATGCCGCGCACGACGTTGTCCTGATGTTCTGTGTCTTTGCTCGTCATCGGCGCTCCCGGCGGGCCAGCATAGTGGATTGCCTGTTGCCTGTCATAGCGGCAAGCCCGTAATGATCAGGGAATTTGTGGAAATCCGTGGAAAGCCCGACAGGTGTGACAAAATAGACGGCGAGTGGAAAACAAATAGAAGAGAGAAAAATGAAAACAACCGTCATTTTCTTGCTGCTGTTGCCCGTAATGGCAGTCGCAGACCGGGCCAGGGACCTTGGTATTCCTTTTGATGGTACGCCCGGCGAGTTCAATGCGATTACTGACGTCGATGGGGTCAGCGTCGGCTTCGAAACGCTCGTTGAGGATCTTGAGGACGGCACGGCCGTGCGTACGGGGGTGACCGCGCTGCTTCCACGTGGTGCCGACACCAATGCGATGCCCGTCTTCGGTGGCTGGTTCTCATTAAACGGCAATGGCGAGATGACCGGCACAACATGGGTGGAGGAGTCCGGGTTCATTGAAGGTCCGATCATGATCACCAACACCCACAGCGTTGGCGCCGTGCACGAAGGTACCATTCGCTGGCGTTACGAAAATGGTGCGGCGGACTCAAGCGGTTACTGGTGGTCCTTGCCGGTCATAGCTGAGACCTGGGATGGTTACCTGAATGACATCAACGGATTCCACGTCCGGCCCGAACATGCCGGGGCGGCGATCGAGTCCGCGACAGCAGGGGCTGTCATGGAAGGCAACGTCGGTGGTGGCACCGGGATGGTTTGTTTCGAGTACAAGTGCGGCACCGGCACCTCGTCGAGGGTCACCGCTGTGGCCGGCGAGGACTATACGGTCGGTGTGCTCGTGCAGGCAAACTTCGGTCGCCGAAATGATCTGCTCGTGGCAGGCGTGCCGGTCGGCAAGTTCCTGCGAAACGAGATGGTGTACTCATCCACGATGCCCGGCTTTTCCGGAGTCGGCTCGATTATCATCATAGTCGGTACCGACGCGCCGCTTTTGCCGCACCAGCTGAAGCGCCTGGCACGCAGGGCTGCGTTGGGCTTGTCCCGTACAGGCAGCATTGCAAGCAACGGTTCGGGCGACATCTTCATCGCTTTCTCGACCGGCAACGATGCTGTGCACCAGGCGGATTCAGGGGGTGGGATCGAATCGGTGCCGAATGAATCGATCGTGCCACTTTTCGAGGCCACCGTGCAGGCAACCGAGGAGGCTATCATCAATGCAATGGTCGCCGGCCGCACGCTCACTGGTCATCGCGGCAATACAGTGACCGCCATTGACCATGGCGAGTTGCAGGAGGTGTTGCGTGAACACAATAGGCTTACTGAATAACTGAGCAGGTATTCATGGACAGAACTGCATCGGTATTGATCACGCTGGTCATATACAACGCGTTTTTGATCGGCGTCGGGCTCTGGGCCAAGAACCGAAACCGTGACGTGCAGGACTATTTCCTGGCCGGACGCGGCCTCGGCGCCTGGGTGGCTGCGATCAGCGCATCGGCAAGCTCGTCGTCAGCATGGACGTTGCTCGGCGTCAGTGGCGCCGCGTATGCCTGGGGATTGCCGGCCTTGTGGATTTTTCCGTCGACGGTCGGCGGCTTTCTGATCAACTGGGCCTGGGTTGCGCCAAGGCTCAAGAATCTGGCGGCGGATGAAAAGTCGGTGACCCTGAGTGAAGTGGTCGCGCCGGCGTCGATAAATGGCAATCGCAAACTGGTGCTCCGTATCGCGGCACTGATCGTCGTGTTCTGCTTTACGTTTTACATCGCATCGCAATTCGAGGCGGCCGGCAAGGCCTTTGAATCGGTGTTCGGCTTGTCGAAGCAACATTCAATTTTGATTGGCGCCACGATTGTACTGGCCTACACCTTGCTGGGCGGCTTCTGGGCGGTCAGTGTGACCGACTCCATTCAGGGCATACTGATGGCGATCGCGGCCATCGTGTTACCGATCGTCGCGCTGGCAGCAGTTGGTGGATTCGGCGCATTGGGGGAGGGGCTTGCGGAAGCCGGAAACGCAGGATCCCCGATTGTCGCGGGTGGCCTGGTTACCGTGTTCTTCGTGCTGGGGTTGATGGGGATCGGAATCAACTACCCGGGACAGCCACACGTGGTTAATCGTTTTATGGCTTTGAAGGACGACGATGCGCTTCGGCAGGGGCGCATCATTGCAGTGACCTGGGCCGTCGTTGTCTTTGCTGGCATGCTGTTACTCGGCCTTTGCGCACGGGTGTTGTTCGCCGATCTTGGTGACTCGGAACAGGTGTTGTTCAAAGTGGCTGGTGATCTCCTTCCTGCGGTCATCGCCGGCATTATGGTTGCGGCGGTGCTGTCGGCGATTATGTCGACCGCGGACAGTCAGCTATTGGTTGCCGCTTCGGCCATCTCTTATGACTGGAATCTTGCCGACCGTGAAAAACAGGCGGGCCTGACGGGAACGCGGACGACGGTCGTCGTTGTCCTGGTGCTCGCCACGGTGCTGGCGCTCGTCTGGCGCGCCGATATTTTCTCCAGGGTGTTGTTTGCCTGGTCGGCGGCGGGGTCGGCGTTCGGTCCTGTCCTGATCATGCGGTTGCTGGGTCGTACTGTGACGTTCAGGGCAACATTGCTTGCGATGGTGTTTGGATTCGGGCTGACGGTCGTTATCTCCTTTTTCCCGAATGCGCCCGGCGATGCCGCGGAGCGCCTGGTTCCATTCTTTACTGCGCTCTTTATCGCGGCTGCGGGAAGCAGGAACAAAACCGCCTAGAGCGTCATACCCCAGCCGAACAGGGCATGGGCAACATGCGGCAGGCGTCGCTGCCCTGATTGCGGCATTCGTCTTTCGGCCGTCCGGCGAGTCGTATATCAACGATGCGTTTCTGATCGTAGATGCATTGATGCCCCCGATGTTCAGGATTGCACCGGCCGATGCGCTGTTGTCTCAACACCATTTTGACATATACCAGGAAAAGTCATTCCTGAATGAGTCAACCATTTCACCAGAAGGAACGTTGTTATGGGCAGGGAATCAAGATCACAGGGCTGATCACCGAATAAGGTTATGGAAAACGCCGACAAGGCGTTGCTGGCTGAAAATGAGGTCGAAAAGTGACGGGTGAGATTCCTGCTCGAATGGCGAAATCTGTTAACTGACTAACAGACGGCTTATCTGCAATCCGTACAATTAATCAGGAGTTTCCCGGGATGGGACAACGAATGAACAAGACCAAACTGCTTTCTGCCGCCCTCGCATTTATGCTGAGCCTTTCGGCGTGCGGTGGCTCGTCCGGAGGAGGGGGATCATCCCCGCCGCCGCCACCCCCACCGCCGCCACCACCGATTACGACGGCTGAAGCCTTTCAGTTCCTGAACCAGTCAACCTTCGGCGCAACGCTGGATGCGGCGCAGGAAGTTATCGATCTTCGCTACGAGGCGTGGATTGATCAGGAAATGGCGAAAATGGCATCGTTGCAATTGCCGTACCTGCGCGGCCTGCCGCGCCCCCAAAACCTGGGCCAACTGCATGCCGACCGGGTTGACGTCTGGTTCCGCAATTCGGTCGACGGTCATGACCAGCTTCGTCAGCGCGTCGCATTTGCGCTCTCCGAGATTCTTGTCGTGTCGCAGCTCGGTGCATTGATCAATGCGCCCTACGGCGTCGCCGATTACTATGACACGCTGGTGTTGAACGCCTTCGGCAATTATCGCGACCTCCTTGAGGCCGTGACATTGCACCCCGCAATGGGTGTCTACCTGAGCATGCTGGGTAACGAAAAGCCGGATCCAGCTTTGAATATTCGTCCCGACGAAAATTATGCGCGCGAGCTGATGCAGCTGTTTTCCATTGGTCTCGTCGAACTTAACATTGATGGCACTGTCCGGACCGACAGCCTCGGTCAGCCGATTCCGACCTACAACCAGGCGATCATCGAAGGCTTCGCGCATGTTTTTACCGGCTGGCACTACGCCGGTGCACCGTCGTTCCAGCAGGCATTCCGAAACGACAACAACCAGACGGTTCCGATGCAGCTCTACCCGGACTTCCACGATACTGGTGAGAAGGCCTTGCTCGATGGTTTCACGGTACCGGCGGGTCAGACGGGCGGCCAGGATCTGGCGATGGCTCTGGACAATATCTTCAACCATCCGAACGTCGGACCGTTCCTCGCGATTCGCCTGATTCATCGTTTGGTCACGAGCAATCCATCGCCCGGTTATGTTGCGCGCGTTGCGACGGTCTTCAATGACAATGGATTCGGCGAGCGCGGTGATCTGGGCGCCATGGTGAAAGCCATACTGCTGGATCCTGAAGCGCAGCCGGCTTTGCACATGGAGATTGATGGCAAGATTAAAGAGCCGTTGCTCAGATTGACTCAACTGTGGCGGGCCTACGATGCGCAATCGCAAAGTGGTGAGTATCCGCTGGCGCCGGCCCATATCATATTCGGTCAGGGTCCCATGCAGTCGCCGTCGGTCTTTAATTTCTTCAGCCCGTTTTATGCACCTGCGGGTGAAATCAGGAACTCGGGCCTGGTTGCCCCGGAACTCCAAATCGCAACCGAATACCAGAATACCTTCGTGACCAATTACTGGTTCCTCCTGACCTTCGACTGGAACTCGGAGAAGGTGGACCCCGGTGAGGATGAGGTCCTGATCCAGATTGCCGACGAACTTGCCGTCGCTGATGACACGGACGCGCTGGTCGACCTGGTCGCGGACAAGTTACTGGCGGGCCAGATCTCGCCAATGCTGCGAGCCGAGATGGTCAACATGGTTGATCGGGTACGGGTTGCATGGCCGGATAACGATACCTCACTGGTCGCAGAGGCGATTTATCTTGTCATCTCATCCCCGGAATTCGCGTACCAACGGTAGGAGTAAATGACATGAAAACAATCAATCGACGCGAATTCCTGAAGAAGTCCGGTGCCGCCGCCGCTGTGAGTGCGGCATTCGCCCATTACCCTGGCATGGCCTATTCGCAGGCTATGGGCACCGCAGCACCGTTCCCGGACTACAAGGCCCTGGTCTGCGTATTCCTGTTTGGCGGCAATGACTCCTACAACATGGTCGTGCCACGCAGCAACGCAGAGTACACGGTCTATGCGAATACCCGGCAGAACATGGCGCTGGCGCAGAACGACCTGCTGCCGATCAATCCGCTCACGCCGGGTATCGCCGATTACGGACTGCATCCGTCGATGGGTGGTGTGCAGGCACTGTTTGAGCAGGGTCGTGCTGCGTTCATCAACAATGTTGGACCGCTGATAGAGCCAACAACGAAGGATCAGTACTTCAATCAGTCGGTCCAATTGCCGCCACAGCTCTTTTCGCACAACGACATGCAGGACCAGTGGCATTCATTAAAAGGGGTCGCGACCAGCAACACTGGCTGGGCCGGGCGGATCGCCGATGCGATTCGACAGAACGTCGCGAATCAGCAGCTGGCGACAAATGTCTCATTGTCCGGTAGTTCGTCGTTTCAGTCGGCAGATGAAACGGTGTCTTACGTCATGGGCAACACCGGACCGCTCCCGTTTACCGGCTTTGCAAGACCAGGGGATCCCAATGATCTGTTTGTCGAGCAACGGCAGGCGTTCGAGCGCGTGCTGGATGGGCCGTACGACACGGTTTACGAGCGAGGCTTTGCCGAAGTTCAGCAACGTGCTGTGGATACGGTTGACCTGGTCAGTGATGCGCTGGCACAGGCGCCAGTGATCAATGCGATGTTTCCCCAATCCCGGCTCGGCAACCAGATGCGGACAGTGGCACAAATGATCGCTGTCCGGGACATCCTGCAGATGGAGCGGCAGATATTCTTCGTCGCGGTGGGTGGTTTCGATTCACACGACGACCAGGTCCAGAATCAGCCAGGCTTACTTGGCGGTATCAGCGACTCGATCAAGGCGTTTTATGATGCGACGGTCGAACTCGGTATTGCCGACAGCGTAACCACCTTTACGCAGTCAGACTTCGGCCGCACGATGACGTCTAACGGCGACGGCACGGACCACGCCTGGGGCGGCATCCAGTTTGTTGTGGGTGATGCTGTGATGGGGCAGGAGATGTACGGGCTGTATCCGGATCTTGCGCTTGGCAGTGATGACGATGTCGGCGGCGGTCGGTTTATTCCGACGACCTCGGCGGATCAATACGCTGCAACGCTGGCGCGGTGGTTTGGTGTCGATTCAGCCGACATCCCAGGTGTTGCGCCACATATTAACAACTTTGCCGCACAGGACATTGGCTTCCTCGTCTAACCGGTCGACGTCACCGCGACCCGCACTTCCTCTCGCCTTCGCTTGAAGAAGCGACGAATGTCGTCGCCGATTATGATGTTGGTCGGTACCAGGATAAGCGTGATCAGCGTCGCGAACAGGATGCCAAAGCCGAGAGAAATCGCCATCGGCACGAGGAAGCGGGCAGACGACGACGGATCGAGTAGCAATGGCGACAGTCCGATGAACGTCGTCAGTGACGTCAGCATCACCGGCCTGAACCTGACAACACCCGCACGCTTTACCGCTGAATAAAGGTTTTCCCTGCCTGAGCGGTAACGCTGGTTGATGAAGTCGACCAGGACGAGGCTGTCGTTGATCACAACACCCGTGAGCGCCATGAGTCCGAGGATGCTCAGAATGGTCATGGTCACGCCCATGATCCAGTGTCCGATTACTGCACCGATAAAGCCAAACGGGATGACTGCCATCACGACCAATGGCTGCGTGTAGGACTTCAGGGGCAGCGCGAGCATGCAGTAGATCGCGAAGAGCACGACCCATATACCTGTGCCGAGACTGCCGAAGGTTTCGGCCTGGCGAGCCTGCTCCCCTTCGAGCGTATAGTTGATCGACGGATACTTGACCAGGAGGTTGTCGACCCAACCTGTCAGCTCGTTCAGCATCGCGATCATGTTGACGTTATCTTTGTCGACATCGGCTGTCACATTCAGAACACGGTAACCGTCAATGCGCGTAATCTGCGAAGGACCGCGGCCGGGTGTGATGTCGGCGACGTTGGCCAGCGGCACCTGTCGGCCATTCGGCGCCGTAATCAGCATTTCGCTGAGCGACGACAAGGTACGGCGCTCATCGATGGGAAAGCGTACCAGGACGCGAATGTCATCGCGGCCGCGCTGAATGCGCTGCGCCTGCAGGCCACGGTAGGCCTGGCCGACCTGGCCGACGATGTCATTTCGCGTGAGACCCAGCAGGTGACCCTGAGGACTGAGTTCGATTTGCAGCTCTTCCTTGCCGTCCGACAGGCTGTCAGCGATTTCGAAAACGCCGGGGTAGGTGGCGAGATGAGCTTTCACTTCCTCGGCTACCTGGTCGAGCGTCTCCAGTGAGTTGCCGCTGAACTGGAAGTTGATCGGATCACCCGCACGGAAAAATGCCGCGCTGAAGTTAAGGCTCTCTGCGCCCGGTATGGGGCCGATCATTTGTCGCCACTCGGCGTTCATTCGGTCAACCGAAAAGTCGATCGTCACCTGTTCGGCGGGCCTGGTTTCGACCTGGATACGTGCCATGTGCGGCCCGCCAGCGCCGATACTCGACAGGATATTGAGAATCATACTCTCGCCGGTTTCCGGGTCGGTGTACTTCTCTCGCAATTGCCCAGCTGCCTGAACCAGTCTTTCGGCATGCCGGTTGGTGACCTCGAACGGCGTGCCAACCGGCATGGTGAGTGTGGCCCGGGATGTTTCGCCGGCGATGCGTTCGAATACATTGAATCGTGTCCACCCACTCGTGAGTAGCATTGCGAGGATGATGAGAACGCCGGTGAAGGTAGCAACCGTCGAATAGCGGTTACGAATCGTGAATTCGAGAAAGGGCTGGTAGTAGCGCTCGATCAAGTCTTCGAAACGATCTGCGAAACGACTCTGCCATGCCTGGAAACCTGTCCCCTTGTGATCGTGCTCGTGCAGTTCGATGTGCTTCAAGTGAGCCGGCAGGATCAATTTGGACTCGATCAGCGAGAACAGCAGCACCGGTATGACCACGGCGGGAATCGCCGCAAAAATGTCTCCCATGCGCCCCTGGATGAAGGCGAGCGGTCCGAATGCCGCAATTGTCGTAAGGATGCCGAAGGTGACCGGGATGGCGACCTCCTTGGTGCCGTGGATAGCGGCCGACAAGCCGCTGTCACCCGATCGCATATGCGTATAGACGTTCTCTCCCGTCACGATTGCGTCGTCGACGACGATTCCCAGCACAATGATGAAGCCGAAGGCACTCATCAGGTTCAGGCTGACGTCGAACCAGGACAAGACCATGAACGACCCGATGAAACTGATCGGAATGCCCAAAAAGACCCAGATCGCAACCGCGGGCCGCAAGAACAGCGACAACAACAGGATCACGAGCACGCTGCCCTGGATCGCGCTTTGCATCATGATGCCGAGGCGGTCCTTCAGCATCTGCGAGTTGTCATCCCAGTAGTCGAGTTCGAGCCCGACCGGCATCGAGTCCTGCTTGACGGCAATGTATCCTTTGACCAGGTCGGCGATTTCGATAGCGCTCTGGCTGCCTACCCGGGAGACATCGACGAAGGCGGCATAATTGCCGTTGAAGCGCGTGCGCAGGGACTCTTCCTGGAAACCATCGATAACGTCTGCAACATCGCCGATGCGAACAATGCTGCCGTCTGCGTTGGTCTTGACGACAATTTCTTCGAAGTCTGCACGACGATAAGCCTGACCTTTGGATCGAATCAGGACATCGCCGGCATCGGTACGTACATTACCGGCAGAGATATCGAGCGAACTGGCACGAATCGCCCGCGAAATGTCCGCGAGCGTGATCTGAAACTCGCGCAGCCTGTCCTCCGAGGCCTCAATGGCGATTTCGTACGCGCGAACTGAATCGAGTCTGACCTGGGTGATACCGTCGATGCGTATCAGGTCATCTCGAACCTGTTCGGCGAATACGCGGATTTCACTTTCGCTGTAGTCGCCGGCAATGACGACGCTGATGACCGGGAACATGCGTTGCCGCAGCGCGACGATGGGCCTCTCGGTCTCTGCCGGGAAGGCATTGATCGAGTCGACGCGGTTCTTGATGTCATCAAGCAGATCGCGCGTATTGTAGGAAGGTTCAATCTCGATCGACACCCTGGTGCTGCCTTCCCGCGATATCGACTGGATCCGGTCAATGCCTTCGAGGTCCTGGACTGCTTCCTCGATCCTGACGGCGACACCGAGTTCAACGTCCTCCGGCGTTGCGCCGCGCAACGGTACCGATACCGTGACGGTATCCGGTTCGCCCATGGGGAAAATTTCGAGGCGAACACCGTTTTGCAGCGCCAGCAGGCCGCTAATGATGATCGTCACCATCAACAGGTTGGCGGCGACCGAGTTTTTTGCGAACCATGAAATCATGGGGTGCCCCCGGTGCCCTCAGGACGACGGGGACCGGCACCGGCCGGCTGCTGGCCCGCCGGACCATTGCGTCGATCACCGCGGCTTTCCGCGCCCATGACGGAAACACGAATGCCGGACGTCACCTGCCCGAGCGGTGTCGTCACCAGGTCGGCGCCAGCCTCGAGACCCTTGCCAACAATCGCCTCTGAGTCGTTCTGCCAGTCAATCTCGATGTCCCGGCGCCGCAGAATGCCGTCTTCGACGGTATAGACGTAAGTTCCCTGGTAGATAGCGGTGTTCGGGATGACGAGCACGTCCGGGAGTACCCTGCCGTCAATCTCTGCGGTCACGTACTGGCCGATTTTGAGTGGAGAGCGGCCCTCGCTTTTCGGCCCGAACGGGTCATCGATCTGGGCGATGACGTGCAACTGTCGCGCGGATTCGTCGATCGCGCCTTCCGTCCTGACGAGCTTTGCGCGCCATACCTCCTCGTCGATGAGGTCTGACTTGATCAAGGCATCAATTCTGCCCGCCGTCGACGAGTCCGCGTAGCGGTAGCTTTCGGGCAGGTCGATGAAGCCGAGGTCGCGATTCCGCAGAGGCAGGCGAATTTCGATGACGTCGGTTGCATAAATCTCTGCGAGTTGCGTATTGGGTCCAACGACCTGTCCGAGGTCGACGAGCTTTCGAATGACGCGACCTGCGAATGGCGCAACGATACTCGTGCGCTCCAGGTCGAGTCGCGCCTTGGTCAGCGCAGACTCCGCAGAATCGACGCGGGCACGGGCGGCCTCAAGTTGCGGAATGCGCAGCACGAGGTCGGAAGGCTCACCTTCATTCCCCAGGCGCTCCCAGTCTTCTCTTGCCTGTTCTGAGCGCGCGGTCGCCTCTGCCAGCGCCTGTTTGGCATCGGCGAGCGATGCCTGCGAGATCTGGACGTCAGCTTCGTAATCTCGAGGATCGATCTGGCCGAGCACATCCCCCTTCTCGAAGAACCCACCGTCCCGGACATTTTCATTGATCGACACGATCTGGCCGCCAACCTGTGCGACCAGCATGCTCCTGGTTCTAGGCTGGACCGTGCCATAGCTCTGCAGCTTGACCTGGTAGTCGCGCGGCAACACCGGCTGCGTTTCGACCGTCATCGAGGGACCACTGAAAGCCGGACGTTGCGGCGTCGCCGGCGGGTTCAGCCGAATCAGGACAGCGATAGCGATGAGCCCGCCGAATATGGCGATCGGGATCAGCTTTTTAATATTCAAATTCATTAATGTTATTCACCGAGTGTGAACTCGCCGCCGAGCGACAAGAATAATCCAATACGGTTCTGCAGACGCTGATTTTTCAGCTGGACCACCTGCGCCTCGGCATCGAAGGCCTGGCGCTGTGACTCGAGGACTGTCGTATACGTGACCAGGCCGCGTTGATACTGCTCGAGCGCGAGGTCCAGCGCCGCTGCCGAGTTCGCCTCGGCCTCGACAAAGGACTCGTAGCGCTCTTTCAGGGAGACGCTTCGCGAAATTGCGTTCTCGACATCGGCGAAAGCGCGAAAGACGAGATCGAGATACTGCTGTTCGGCAATCTGCACCCGGGCCAGTGCCTGTTCTTCGAGCGCCCGCAGGCGGCCGGCCTGAAAAAGCGGCTGTACCAGTCCGCCTGCGATCGACCAGCTGGAGTCGCCGTCCAGCAAGTTCGAAAACTCTGTAGAAGTGACGCCGGTGCTGCCCACCAGGGACAGGCTTGGAAACCGGGCCTTGTGCGCCGCTGCCAGATCGGCATCTGCGGAAAGCAAGCGCAACCACGACTCCTGCAAGTCCGTTCTGCGCGTCAATAGCTCTGAAGGCAGGCCGGCCGGTACCGGATCATCGATGACGGGTAATTCACCTGAAATATCCATCCGGCCGTCAGGATAGCGGGCCAGTGCCAACTGAAGGTCGGCAATGGACTCCGCATATGTCTGTTCTGCCTGCGCGTAGTTGGCCTGTTGACGCTCGACCTGGTTGCGTGCCAGGTAGAGATCGAGCGCGTCATTCAGGCCCTGACGATATCCACTGGCCACGATGTCCATGGCTTCCGCTGTATTGTCGAGGCGGCGTTTTGCAACACCGAGAAGCTGCCGGGCTTCCATGACGTTGAAGACTGCACGGACCGTTGCCGCCGCAAGTTCACGCTCGACCTGCGCGAGGCGCGCAGCCTGTGCCCGGTAGTCCAGTTGCGCAGCCTGCTGCTGCTTGCTGAGTCTGCCCCACAGATCCACTTCCCAGCGTGAATCGAGTGATGCATCGAAGGATTCGGCCTCGATACGAGCACCACTGATATCGTCGAAACCACGACGTGACCCGCCCAGCGAAACATTCAAATCGGGGTAACGATTGGCACCGGTAACCACGACCGCCTGTTCCGCCTGGTACAGGCGGGCACGCTCCTGCTGGAGCGGGTAGTTGCCGGCCATTGCCTCGCGCACGTAGTCCGTGAGTTGCCGGCTATCGAAAGCGTCCAGCCAGTCGATGTCAACAGCACCCGCTTCACCACCACGCACCCAGCCCTCCGGGACCACGAGGTTTTCAGTTTCAGGCGCGATAGCGGTGCTGCCACAACCGGCGAGCAGTCCTGCCGCGATGAGCAGCATTGCATTTTTAATCAGAGGGTTACGCATTTTTCGTGGCCCGTGCTGGGGCGCCGGTGAACGGGACATCAGTATCCCAAGAACCGGGCGGCTGAAAAAGCGCTCTTGTCTGTTCTTTACAAATTGAAACAATTACTTACCACCGGAAACAGCTGCATTTTTTGATTTGGCGGGGTTCCGCACACAGCTACCCTGCATGAAACCGGATTGATTCATCCGCCTGTCCATCGGCACGGTTCAGCTATAGTTAAGTTTGCAGAGCACATTATTTGACAACCTGATTCAGGGCTCGTCCGGGGGTGGGCGATGAAACAAATAAAAGCCAGGTTGTTTGTACTCTACATTGTCGGCACGTTCGCATTGGCACTGGCTGTTTCGCCCGCTGTGGGCCAGGAGAATAACCTTACGCCGACTGAATCTTCCCAGGCTGACAGCATTGAAGAAGTCACCGTCTATGGTGAGAAAAACATGATTCGTCTGCGCACCGAATTCGAACTGGCTCAGACGAACTTGTTCGTCGTCTTCAACGCGATTAACAGTAACGACGAGTTCGACATCGAATGCGAGTATGAGCGGCGTCTCGGGTCTTACCGCAAGTACCATGTCTGCACGCCAAAATTTGCGACGCGCCAGCCCGCCCATGAGGGCGCAGGCTTTCTCGTCCGCAACAATCAGACGGGTGAAGTGCAGTCCGTAACGCATCGCAGTATTCGGTTGGACAAGGAACTGTGGGCCGAAATGAAGTTACTGCTCGAAGAGAATGCCAACCTGCGCCAGGCATTCCTCGACCTGCAATCGGCCAAGGATGCAATTGACGCAGAAAAACAAAGACGCGAAAACGACTGAGCCGGTCGTCAGGGTATAAACAATCGTGTGAGCGATTGAAATTGCCTGTTGTCTAATCCGGCACAATCGTGGTTGCCATCCAGCGCGACCTGGTCAGCGAGAACCAGCAACTCGCCATAGCGAACCACGTGGGGTATGCAGTCGGCATACGGCATGCCGTCCGGATTGATGCGTTCGATTTCCTGTTCCGGGGGGAATGCCTGACATCAGACCACCACTACCCGCATTGCAACACTCCGAATTATCTCCTCCACGAATCTCTTCTTTGCGTTCTGTCGCTATCTGGCTTGCGCTTTTTGAGTGATCCTGCCTGGCGCAGGCATGTCTTATCTGTATGATTTAAATAAGAATTTCGGTATTATCAGGCAGGAATGAAAGTAGCCACCGAGAAACGCAATGCGCGCATCCGGGCGACGATTTGCGATATCCCGAAGGGATCGGTAGCGAGCTACGGGCAAATAGCAGAGATCGCGGGGATACCGCGTGGCGCGAGACAGGTCGGTTACGCCTTGCGCCACCTTCCCGACAGGCACGAGGTTCCCTGGCATCGCGTCGTAAGGGCGTCGGGTGAAATCGCGATGCGTGCAGGCAGTGACGGGCACAGGGAGCAAAAGAAGCGTCTGCAGAACGAAGATATTGCGATCCTGAATGGTCGCGTCGACATGAAGAAGTACCGCTGGCAACCGGACCTCGATGAGTTGCTCTGGAAGCCCAGCGCTGCCTGGGATGATGAATAGATGAAGCGAAAACAGCGTTCGCGCTACCTCGCCTGGCTACTGGATCCACACCAGTGTGAAGCGCCGGTGGTTGAGGATCTGTGCCATGGTGGCGAAGGAATCATGGTATGACTCGGCCGATGGTGGTGTTTTCTCACGGCCAGGAAAGTGGTCCATGGGGTACCAAGATCAACGTCATGGCCGAAACGGTGCGTGATATGGGCTGCGAGGCGGACAGCATCGACTACCAGGGCATTGCCGATCCCTCCGAACGCGTCGCCAAACTGATCGAGTACTGCAAACCCCTCACCTCGCCGCTGGTCCTCGTGGGTTCCAGCATGGGCGGCCATGTGGCCACGGCGGCCGCCGACAGTGTGAGCGCGATCGGTTTGTTCGTGCTCGCACCGGCGTACTATGTGGACGGCTATGAGGACCTGACGCCGCCAGCGCCGAATATCCCGGTCAGTATCGTGCATGGCTGGAACGACGACATCGTGCCAGTGGAGAACAGCATCCGGTACGCTGGCGAGTACAAAGCAAGTCTGCACATTGTCGATGGAGATCACCGCTTGACGGCGAACATTGATGAGATCTGTTACGACCTGGCCGGTTTCATCAATGCACTGCCCTGAGTCCGGAATGAATCTTGCGAGAAACGTCGAGGTCCGGTTTGACGCTCATAAGCGTGACTCCGGTGGCTATCGGGAAGCAGACCGATCCCGGTCGATAAATGCGGCGAGACCGCGAAGCCCTGGTACGGGTTCCGTAATAACCCAGGTTGGAATCGACTGCATGTATTCGCGAAATCGATTTTTGTCCTCGAATCGTTGTCTGAATCCTGAATTCGCAATGAGTTCGGGATAGGAAGGTACGATACCGCCAGCAATGTAAACGCCACCCGTTGCCCCGGTAATTAACGCGAGGTCCGCGGCGGCAGTGCCGAGGAAGCGGTAGAACTGGTTGATCGTAGCGGCCTTGGCGTTGGTCGATGGCGCGGAGAAGACATCCTCGGGGGACGCCAGGGTTTCATCGTGCATAGCCGTGTGGAGCGCCAGTAACCCCGGCCCGGAAAGTACACGCTCGGCTGACACATGCCCGTAGCGATCACGCAGTCGTGTCAGGATTTGCTCCTCGCGTAAATCGCGGGCCGGTAATGTAACGTGGCCGCCTTCGCCGCACATCGCAGCGCCCCCTTCAACCCAGGCGGCCATACCGAGGCCACTGCCCGGGCCCAGTACAGCCATTGTTCCATCACGATAGTGGGTCGCCTCACCGATCTCGAGTCGATCCTTGTCGCCGAAGACTGGCAACGCGAAGGCAATGGCGTGAAAGTCATTGACGAGTTCAACCGTGTCGAAACCGACGGCAGCGAGTGATGCGGGGCTGAAGTGCCAGTCGCGATTCATCATGGAGATTTCATCGCTTTCGACGGGCGCAGCAACGGCGAGTACAGCATGCGAAGGCGGGTTCTTTGTCGCTTTGAGATAATCGCTGAGCTTGGCCTCCAGGCTGTGGTGGTCATCGTTCCAGGAAATTTGCAGGTTATTGATTGATTCCCCGTCGTACACGGCAATCCGGCACGACGTTGCCCCGACATCAGCGATCAACCAGTTGTTGTTTTTTTGTTGCATATTGAGGGCTAGCATTACCGCGTCTTGTAAAAAAATCAATGGTTTGCGCGGTTGTCGAAACGGGTAAGATTGGCACCCCATGAGCTTCTCCCAACGAATTTTTCGCCCGTGGTACTGGTTCGCCGGCAAGGTTTTCAGCCTGTGGGCTCGTCCTGCTGTACGGCCGGAGGATCCGGCAGAGATGTTTGCGGGTGCCAATGTACCGATCTGTTATGTCCTCGAAACCGGCGGTCTGGCCGATATGCTTGCGCTGGAGCGGCTCTGCCGAATTCATGGCCTGCCATCGCCGACCTCATCACTCAATTTTTGCGGCCGGAACGAGTCGCGTCGTGTCATCGTCCTGCAGCGGATGAGCGGGTTTCTCTTTCGCAGAAAGCGAGCCCGGGGATCGCAACGTCTCGACCGGCTGATGCGTGCAAGTATTGAGGCCGGAGGTGAGGATCTGCTCCTGATTCCCGTCGGTATCTACTGGGGCCGGGCACCGAAGAAGGAACAGTCCTGGTTAACGGTGTTGTTTTCGGAAAACTGGGATGTCGCAGGGCGCACACGAAAATTCCTGACGACTTTGTTCCAGGGGCGCAATACGCTGCTTCGCTTCAGCAATGCATTGCCGCTGAGTTCGATTGTGCAGAACGGGCTCGACCCGGACGTTGCGTATCGAAAAGTGTCAAGGGTCCTGCGTGTTCATTTTCGTCAGCGCCGTGCCGCCACGGTCGGACCGGATCTTTCCCATCGGCGTACGCTGGTCAATGCGGTGTTAACTGATCCGAACGTGCGGGCAGCGATCGATTCCGAGGCGGGGGACAGCCGCGCCAAACTCGAACGGGCCACGCAAAAAGCGCGCAGATATGCACAGGAAATTGCCGCACATATTTCCTATCCCACCGTCCGTGTCATCGAACGATTTTTGGGTTGGGTATGGAACAGAATTTACGACGGAATCGAATTACAGCATATTGACAAGCTGTACGAGGTGGCCCGCGACCACGAAATTGTTTACGTGCCTTGTCATCGCAGTCACTTCGACTACCTGTTGCTGAGTTACATCGTCTACCAGCAGGGCTTGAGCCTGCCGCACGTTGCCGCGGGCGTGAACCTGAATATGCCGCTGGTCGGCGCCATCCTGCGACGGGGCGGCGCGTTTTATCTGCGCCGAAGTTTTAAAGGCAACCGCTTGTATGCGTCGGTCTTTAATGCGTATCTGCGCCAGATCCTGGTGCGCGGCCACTCGATTGAATACTTCGTCGAAGGGACACGCAGCCGCACAGGCCGGTTACTGACGCCGAAAGCCGGCATGCTTGCGATGACGGTGAATTCCTATATTCACAACCAGGGCCTGCCAGTCGTTTTTATGCCGGTGTATTTCGGCTACGAAAAACTCATTGAAGGCGGCTCATTCATCTCCGAACTGAGCGGCGCCAAGAAAAAGAAGGAGTCGCTGTTCGGGCTCATTAGTTCGATTCGTTCGTTGCGAGAGTATTTCGGCAAGGTCTACGTCAACATTGGTGAGCCAATTCACCTCGACAAAATGCTCGATGCTCGCGAACCAGGCTGGCGCGAGAAGGGCCCGGGCGAGGAACGGCCCGCGTGGATCAGCGACGTCATCAACGATCTCGGTGTCCGTATTATGGGGGGCATCAATGCGGCCGCTGCGGTTACGCCGATCAGCCTGTTGGCCTATGCATTGCTGGCGACGCCGAAGCAGTCCATGGGCGAGCTCGAACTCAAGGCGCAAATCGGCCTGAGCCTTCGCTTGCTCAATCGGTTCCGCTATTCGGGTGATGTCACCATTCCGGATCTCGATGCGGAAGACATCATCGATCACGGTGACAAGTTGGGTGTCATCGATCGCACGGCGCACCCGCTGGGGGATATCGTCAGCATGACAGAGCGAAATGCCGTGCTGATGACGTACTTCAGAAACAACATCCAGCATCTTTTCGCCGTGCCGGCATCAATTGCTTGCTGCTTTATTCAGGGTCGTCGCCTGGCGCATGAAGAACTGCAGCGCCTGATCCGAATGATCTACCCGTTTATGCGCGTTGAATTACAGCTCAAATGGGATGAGAAGGACATTGATGATGTGACGACATCAGCGATTGAGGCACTGATCGAGCAGGAGATCCTGGTCCGCGACGGTAATCAGCTGGTTCGCCCGCCAGCGGGTTCGGCGCCGGCATTCCAGTTAATGATGCTTGGTCAGTCGATGGTGCCGATGCTGCAGCGCTTCTACCTTGTAATTGCGCTGCTCGTCAGGAACGGTTCAGGCACGCTGTCCCGCGAGAAGCTCGAGGGGCTGTGTCAGAAAAGTGCCCAGCGCCTCGCGATGATCTACGGATTGCATTCGCCGGATTTTTTCGACAAAGCACTCTTCCAGGATTTCATTCGCACGCTGCGCGAGCGTGAGGTGGTGCGTCGAAACGAGGCGGGATTCCTCGAGTTCGGCGATGACATCAAACGCATTGGCGAGGATGCCCGGCTCGTACTCGGCGAGGAGATCCGGCACAGTATTCTTTCGCTGACATTTTCCGGGCCGGGATTCGATCGCCTGTGAACGTCGTTTCGTTTTATCGTTTCACTGATGTGAATGACCCCGATGCCGTGCGGGGTCGCCTCCAGGTTTTGTGCGACAAGGAGGGGCTCCTGGGCACGATCCTGGTCGCGTGCGAGGGCGTCAATGGCACCCTGGCCGGCGAGGCTGAGTCCATTCGATCCGTTTTTGCCTGGATCGAAGGGAAGCTGTCACTCGATGCACCCATCGAGGGCCGCTGGACGGAGGCGGATGCTGCGCCGTTCCGACGCATGCGCGTCAAGGTCAAAAAGGAAATCGTGACGCTGGGACGGCCCGATATCCGGCCCGACAAATTGACCGGCAAACATGTCGGTGTCAGGGAGTGGAACGAGCTGATCAGGGATCCGGACACAGTGGTCATCGACACGCGCAACCAGTATGAATTCGAAGTCGGTACGTTCCAAAACGCTGTTGATCCGGAGACGGACAATTTTCGCGAGTTTCCGGAGTACGCATGCCAGCTCGCGGAATCGGATCCTGACCGGAAACTGGCGATGTTCTGCACCGGTGGTATCCGCTGCGAGAAGGCCACGGCACTGATGATGGAGCTCGGGTTCAGCGAGGTCTATCAGCTTCAGGGTGGCATACTCAAATATCTCGAGAACGTCGACGACAGCGACAACCTGTGGCAGGGTGAGTGCTTCGTATTCGATACCCGGGTTGCCGTCGATCGTGATCGCGCCGAGGGCGGCTATGTGCAGTGCCACGCCTGCCGGCGACCGCTCAGCTCGGACGACCTCGCGTCACCGCAATACCGTGAGGGCGTGTCCTGCCCGAGGTGCGTCGATTCACTGGACGGCGAACGCGCCAAGCGTCTCGAAGAACGACGCAAACAGGTCGGGCTCGCAGAGGCGCGAGGTGAAGCGCATATCGGTGCCGTTCTCGACGACTGAGCAGAACCAGAAACGCGCGCCGGCCATGGGCTGTTACATTGGTATGACCGATGTCGAGCTTGATCTCACCTGACGCTGATTGTGCATCCGGGAGTCAGGCATCCATATCCGGTATGAGTTCGCTCTCAAGTTGCAAAATCATGTCTTTCAGGATCAGTCGCCGTTTTTTCAGGCGACGAATTCTGAGCTGGTCAACCATCGGGTCATGTGACAGGCTGTCAATCAGGTAATCGAGATCGCGGTGGGTTACACGCAATTCCCGCAGTCGCTCGAACTGTTTGAAAGACTCGGTGTCGACTTTACCGTTCATAGCCCATGGTTTTGAGTTTGCCGGTCTTTGTCGATTCTAGCAAATCGTAAACCGGCTAGCCGGTGGCCAGGATTCCGAGCCAGTCGCGGTCGTCGGGCCCTCTCACCAGGAAATGCGGATTCAGGATGTCTTCCTTGGCGTTATAGGCCAATGGTTGTCCATCGAGTTCGAGTACAGCGCCACCAGCCTGCTCAACGACTGCCTGGGCTGCCGCCGTATCCCATTCCGACGTTGGCCCCAGTCGCGGGTAGATATCTGCAGCCCCTTCGGCAACGACACAAAACTTGAGTGAACTGCCCATTGGCAACATTTCAACGTCGCCCAGTCGCTCGAGATAGGCATCCAGGCTCGCACCGCGGTGAGAGCGACTGCCAACCACGCGCAGAGGACTGGCCGATGTCGATGCAACACCGATGGACCGTGAGTCACCATCGCCTTCCCGGACGGCAGCGCCGACACCCTCGCAGCCGGTGTAGGTCTTGCCGCTCACTGGTACGTGCACCACGCCAAGGACAGGTCTGTTGCCGTCGATCAATGCGATGTTGACGGTGAACTCTCCGTTGCGATTGACGAATTCCCTGGTGCCGTCGAGCGGATCAATCAGCCAGTACATGGGCCATTTGCTGCGCACCTCGTAAGGTGCCAGCCCCGATTCCTCGGAAATGATCGGGATTTTTGGCGTGAGATTGCGCAAGCCGGCGTCGATGACACGATGGGACGCCATATCAGCCTGGGTCAGCGGCGAGTCATCATCCTTGGCTTGTACATCGAAATCTGTTGCGTACACTCCCAAGATCGCGTCGCCCGCCGATCTTGCCAGTGCGACGGCCGGTTCAACCAACTCTGAGAGGTTCATTCCTGGGTAGCCCTTTGCGATAGATTGAATGCATTGAGGCGCGCAGTATAGAACATTAACGTGGAAAAGAAGCCCGACAACATCGACGAATTACTCGACACCTGTGACTCGCTCATGCTCGACATGGACGGCACCTTGCTGGACCTCGCGTACGACAACTACATGTGGATGGAACATATTCCCGCCGAGTACGCGCGCCAGAACGGCGTCTCGGAAGATCAAGCGAGGGACCATCTTTACACCGTGTTCAAGCGGTTGGAGGGCAAGCTCGACTGGTACTGTCTCGATCACTGGAGTGATGCGCTCGACCTGGACGTCGTCGCTTTGCACCGGGAACAGAACGGGCGTATCGGGTTTTTACCGGGCGCCAGGAAATTTCTGCAGAAAGTTGCGGGCCATCATGTCCGCGTATTACTCGTCACCAATTCGCACCAGCATACGCTCGATATCAAGGCTGAAGTGACCGGCATCGTCGAGTATTTCGACGGCATCTATACGTCACATGCGCTGGGCGCCGCCAAGGAAGATCAGCCGTTCTGGCATGCGTTGCAGGAAAAGGAATCATTCGATCCGGCACGTACCGTGTTTGTCGACGACAATGTTGCGGTACTGCAATCGGCACGGGATTTCGGCGTAGAAATGCTGCTGCACATTACGCGGCCGGATACGCAACGCGAGGCCCGGTCGCATGACGAATTTACCGGGATCGAAGGAGTCGGCGAACTTACCTAGCCGGTTTCTTGCCGTGCGACTGACGACGAGGCGGCCGCTTGCCGCCTCCTGACTTCCGGCGCGGTGGTCCGCGACGATCTTTCCTTGGCCGCGGCGGCGGCTTGACGAGGTCCGGAAGGATGTCCGGGTCGTAGTTGGCGACCGGGATCTTGTGGCCAATATAGTCCTCAATTTCCGGCAGCGTGATCGCGTAGGTTTCGCAGCCGAAACTGATCGCATTGCCGTCGGCACCAGCACGCGCGGTCCGGCCGATACGATGTACGTAATCCTCACGATCCTGCGGCAGATCATAGTTAATCACGTACTGCACATCCGGAATGTGTAGCCCGCGCGAGGCTACGTCTGTGCCGATCAGGACCGGCAATTCGCCGCTCTGAAATTGCTTGAGCATGCTCATCCGCTTCTTTTGCGGCACGTCGCCGGATATGGCGCTGGCATCGATATCATTGGCTTGCAAATACGCCTGGATCCTCTCTGCTTCGCGCTTGGTATTGACGAACACCATGATGCGACTCGCACCCATTTCGCGAATCAGGCCCACAAGCAAGGGAATTTTGTCTTCGTTGGAAGGAAAGAAAATCGCCTGGCGGACACGGTCGGCTGTAATCTTTTCGGGCTCTACCCGTATCAGCTCGGGTTCATTCATATGCTCAAAAGCGAGCTCCATGACCCGGTGCGACAGGGTGGCGGAAAACAGCATGTTGAGACGTTTATCCGGCTTCGGCAGGCGGCGCAGCAGGTAGCGAATATCCTTGATGAAGCCGAGATCGAACATACGATCAGCTTCGTCCAGCACGGCGACCTCGACCTCGTTCAGCTTGAACACGCCCTGCTTGAAGTAGTCGATGATCCGGCCAGGCGTGCCGATGAGCAGGTCGACACCTGCGGCGATCGTGCGTCGCTGTTGCTCATAACCAGTGCCGCCGAACGCCAGTGCGATTTTCAGGCCGGTATGCTTTCCGAGCACCTCGGCATCGTTCGCGATCTGAATAGCCAGTTCCCGGGTTGGCGCCAGTATGAATATTCGCGGTTGTCGGGGCGTTTCGTCGTCAGATGCCGATTCGTCACCGGATCCGGTCAGGATTCGCTGATAGGCTGCGATCAGGAATGCAGCGGTTTTGCCGGTTCCCGTCTGCGCCTGTCCCGCCACATCATTGCGGTCCAGCGCAATCGGGAGCGTGCTGGCCTGGATGGGTGTACAAAATTCGAAGCCCGCATCGGCGATGCCGGGACGGAGACTGTCGTGCAGTTCAAGTGCGTCGAATCTGAGTTCACTCAGGTGACTGTCAGTCATTGATATCCGGTCAGAAAATGTCGGTTGGGGGCTTGCAAAATGCTTCGTGAAGGGGTCAAATTAGCGCTATACCGACGCGACTCCCGTCGCACCTGCCAAATTCGCCATCATCGAAACCCAAGAGAAGCCGCGATAAAGCTGCGACATATTGCCTGATTGAGAAGGCAGCGTCATCCATTTTGAAATGTTCGTAGGCGCGAACGCCAAAACGAGCATTCCTAAAATCTAATTTCAACCTGTTCCATTTGGAGGTAAGCCTGGTGAGCGACAAGATCGTACACACCGATGATAATAATTTTGAAGCCGATGTTCTGAATTCGGAAAAGCCTGTTCTGCTCGATTTCTGGGCGGAATGGTGCGGGCCCTGCAAGATGATCGAGCCCCTGCTTTTCGAGGCTGCGGAGGAATATGCAGACCGCATGACCGTCGCCAAGATCAACATCGACGAAAACCCTAACACACCACCAAAATTTGGCATCCGCAGCATCCCGACACTGATGCTTTTCAAGGATGGTTCCGTCCATGCACAGAAACTGGGGGCGATGTCGAAATCCCAACTAACTGAGTTTCTGGAATCTAATCTGTGAGAGGATACTTGGGTAATCAAACCAGAAATCGACCTAAGCAGTCGTCAAAACAAAACAAGGGCAACAGTGGCAATCGCCGGCGCCGCCGGCGCCATCATAATGATGTGATGCCGGACGACGAGGGCAGCCTCGAAGTCATCCCTGCCGACCAGCTCGAATCAAGCAAGAACGCGATGAACCTGACGGATCTGAAGACCCGTCCGGCATCGGCACTTGTCGAACTCGGCGAATCACTGGGCCTGGAAAACCTGGCCCGCTCCCGCAAGCAGGACATCATCTTCTCGGTCCTGAAGGCGCACGCCAAACAGGGCGAGGATATCTACGGAGACGGCGTTCTGGAGATCCTGCAGGATGGTTTCGGGTTCCTGCGCTCCGCGGATAGCTCCTACCTGGCCGGACCTGACGATATCTACGTCAGTCCGAGCCAGATTCGACGCTTCAACCTGCGAACGGGCGACACCGTTTCCGGACTGATTCGGCCGCCTAAGGATGGGGAACGCTACTTCGCGTTGCTCAAGGTCGGTGAAATCAATCATGACGCACCGGAGAATGCGCGCAGCAAGGTTCTGTTCGAGAACCTGACGCCACTCTTCCCCCGTGATCGACTCAAGCTCGAGCAGGGCAATGGCAGTACCGAAGACCTGACGGCACGAATCATCGACATGGTTGCGCCGATCGGCAAGGGACAACGCGGCCTGATCGTTTCGCCGCCGAAAGCCGGCAAGACGATGCTGCTGCAAAACATTGCATCGGCCATTGTCGCCAACAGCCCCGATGTCGAATTGATCGTTCTTCTGATCGACGAGCGGCCGGAGGAAGTTACCGAGATGCAGCGTACGGTGCGCGGCGAAGTCGTGTCATCGACATTTGACGAACCGGCAAGCCGTCACGTGCAGGTTGCGGACATGGTGATCGAGAAGGCCAAACGTCTGACCGAGCACAAGCGGGATGTCGTCATCCTGCTCGACTCGATCACACGACTGGCACGCGCCTACAACACGGTAGTGCCATCGTCAGGCAAGGTCCTGACCGGTGGTGTCGACGCGAATGCACTGCATCGTCCGAAGCGGTTCTTCGGTGCGGCGAGGAACATCGAGGAGGGCGGCAGCCTGACCATTCTCGCTACGGCGCTGGTTGATACCGGTTCGAAGATGGACGAAGTGATCTACGAGGAATTCAAAGGCACAGGCAACATGGAGGTCCACCTCGATCGCCGTATCTCCGAAAAACGTGTCTTCCCGGCGATCAACATCAACCGGTCAGGAACCCGTAAGGAAGAGTATCTGACGGAGCCGGAGGAGTTGCAGAAGATGTGGGTCCTGCGGAAGGTGCTGCATCCGATGGACGAGTTGGCGGCGGTCGAGTTCCTGTTGAACAAGTTGCAGGATACAAAGACCAACGTCGAATTCTTCGAGGCCATGAAAAGATAGGCCATAACTGCCTCAGGTCACGCAATACCTCGTTAAAAGTCGTCTCGCAATGCTCATGTACTCATACATACACTCCGCTTGCTCGCCGCCTTTCGCCTCGTCTCGCGCAATCTGAGATTGTTACGCCACTATCTTTCCGCGCAAGTTCAGTACAAAAAAAGGCCCCGCACTGCGGGGCCTTTTTCGTTGG
>CAZVWF010000002.1:90236-104866 GCA_964630795.1 uncultured Woeseia sp.
AAAGACACCATTTGTTCAGTCCTCGCTTGTTTTTTTAAGGGGTTAGCCGGCACTTCGCTACCTCGGCCGGCCGCTCAAACTCAATGGATCGAGCCAAAGATTACCACCCTGCATTCATGCGGCCATCTTTTTGTTGCGCCCAGCGTGACGAAAATCGGACCGGTCGGAAGGCAGAACGCCCGGCAACTGCGCATCACTGGTGCCGGGAATCGCCCGATGCTTGCCGCAATCCGTCTTTTGTGTTTCCTTCGTCGCCTCAACATCAATCGGGGAATCAAGGGAGTCGAAGTGGCAACGGATCTACTCAAAACAGACAGGACGACGATCAGCCGGCACGCTGAGCGGGGTGGTTACGACCGGGAAACAGCCAATGCCATTCTCGACGAAGGCATGGTTGCCCATGTCGCATTTAACTCGGACGCAGGCCCGATCGTGATTCCGATGACCTATGCCCGAATGGGTGACGATATT
This sequence comes from uncultured Woeseia sp., assembly GCA_964630795.1. GTDB lineage: Bacteria > Pseudomonadota > Gammaproteobacteria > Steroidobacterales > Woeseiaceae > SZUA-117. The sequence goes on from CAZVWF010000002.1 coordinate 90,708, forward strand.
GTCCTGCACGGTGCGGTGGCCAGCCGCTGGATCGCCAGTTTTGAAAAGGGCATGCCGGTCAGTGTGTGTGTCACTTTGCTCGACGGGCTGGTGCTGGCGCAGTCGGCATTCTCTCACTCGATGAATTATCGATCGGTCGTTTGCTTCGGCGAAGCGACAATCGTGACCGACAGTGACAGGAAGGCGGCAGCGTTCCAGGCTTTTGTCGATCACCTGATTCCCGGTCGTTGGGAAGATACGAAACAGCCGGATCGCAAGGAAACGGATGCAACGACGGTATTGTCGGTCCCGATTGACGAGGCGAGCACCAAGATTCGTTCCGGCCCACCCAAAGACGCCGTAAAAGATCTTGAAGAAGGTCACTGGACCGGTGTGATTCCGCTCGAAATGTCGAGTGGCTCAGCGATTCCGGATCCCGTTATGAAGGAGAATATTGCAATGCCTGAATACGTTCGGGCGTTCGATCCGAAACGACGCTGAGATTCTCACTACGGGTTGCACACAGGTTCATTTCGAAGACGATTTGCGTTTTGGCGCTGCCACCATTCCAGGTCCCGATTCCGATCATTCGCATACTGCATGACCAGCGAAATCGCCTGTAGGGAAATCCTTGTTTCGCTCGAGCCTTCCTGGCCAGTGACATCGGCCGACAGCGTCTGTCAGGGCATCTTCCAGCGGTGTAGCGGGACGGTCGTCCCGGCTGCAAATTCGTTTTTTTCGCTGGCGAGCTCGACGTAGCCGTCCGTGCCGGATAGTGAAGCGAAGTCGCCGGACGTGTTGGTTTTTACGGGCATCGCGGAGATAACGCCATTCGGTCCGGCGCCCAGCCTGACCGGCTGAAAGCAGGTCAGGTCTGCGTTGAATTGGATATCTTCCGCCAGCGCCGCCATTTCCGTTTTCGGTGCGGTGCGCCCACTGGCCTGGAACAGGGCAGGTAATACGTACTGGCGGCAGCAAACGAGTGATGAGACCGGGTTGCCCGGCAAGGCAAATACAGCCTGCTCATTCGGTCCGGTGCCGAACCACATGGGTTTACCCGGACGTTGCCTGATCTTGTGAAAGATCATTTCGACGCCGAGACTCGCCAGGACGCCGGGCACGAAATCGGCCTTGCCCATCGATACGCCACCGCTCAGGACGAGAACGTCATTGCCGGATAGCAGCGCCGACAGGCGATCTCGCAACCTGTCCCGATCATCCTCAATATGTTCGTGCGTCGATTCGCTGAAACCATGTCCAGCCAGCATTGCAACCAGCGCCGGGCCGTTGGACAGGCGTACCTGGTGCGCTTCAATTGGCGCACCAGGCGGAATCAGCTCATTACCTGTCGAAATCACGGAAATCGATGGCTGACAGTTGACCGTTACTTCGGCCAGGCCACAGGAGGCAACGATGGCGATGTCCATCGGCGACAAATTCGATCCCGGCTCGAGAATGACGTCGCCATCGCGGTAGTCAGAACCCTGCGGATGTATGAACTGATTACGCCGGGCCTCGTAGCCTTCCTCGACGGTTGCAACGCCATCCCGGACGTCGAGCCGTTCCACCGCGATGACACAATCCGTCCCTTCAGGCAGCACACCCCCTGTCATGATCTCGATGCAATTGGCCGGCGTCTCGAGGGCCATCACCGGGTCACCTGCGTGCTGCGTGCCCTGAATGTGAAAAGCTCGTGCGCCGCCTTCCCAGGCATCAAAACTGATCGCGATGCCATCCATAGTGACACGGTCAAAGGGTGGCTGGTCGCGTTCGGCGGTAACAACCTGTCTCAGAATTCGGTGAGGAGCTTCGGCAAGCGGGATCGGCTGCGCATCAAATGCAGGCATGGCGTCTGCAATCGCACGGGATGCTTCGGCCACCGTCAACATGGAGATGTCAGTCCTGTTCGCGGGCGATCGCCCGATGACCGATATCTCGACGGTAGTAAACGTCGTCCCAGTCGATAGTATCGACACGCTGATAGGCCCGGCGGCACGCATCCGACACGGAATCCCCGAGACCGACGACGCACAATACCCGACCACCGCTGGTGACGACCGTCTCGCCATCCATCGCAGTACCGGCATGAAAAACTTTCACGTCGCTGTCGTCGGACCCGGTCAGCCCGCCGATAGAACGACCTTTGGCATAGCTCGCAGGATAGCCCCCGGCTGCCATGACGACGCCCAGGGCCGCACGGGAATCCCAGTCTGCTTTTACTTGCCCGAGCTGGCCGGTAAGCGTCGCTTCGCATATGTCGACGAGATCGGATCGTAATCGCGCCATGATGGGTTGCGTTTCGGGGTCACCCATACGGCAATTGAACTCGATGACTTTGGGCGTACCGTCGGGTGTGATCATCAGCCCCGCGTACAGAAATCCCGTGTAGGTGACACCTTCTTTACGCAATCCGGCGAGAGTCGGATGAATGACCTGATCCAGGATGCGTGCCTCGATCTCCGGTGTGACCACCGGTGCAGGTGAGTAGGCACCCATGCCACCGGTGTTGGGGCCGGTGTCGCCCTCGTCACGGGCTTTATGATCCTGCGAACTTGCGAGTGACAGCACACTCATCCCGTCGGTAACGACGATGAAGCTGGCTTCCTCGCCCTCGAGAAATTCCTCGATCACCACGCGTGCCCCCGCCGAGCCGAAGGTGTTCTCACTGAGCATGGCTGTTACGGCCGACTCGGCTTCTTCCAGCGTGTGAGCGACGATCACACCTTTACCGGCAGCGAGCCCGTCCGCCTTGATGACAATCGGTGCGCCCTGTTCACGCACGCAGGCGAGGGCTGCATCGACGTCGTCAAAACACTGGTACTGCGCCGTGGGGATGTCGTACTTCGCGAGGAAGTCCTTGGTATACGCCTTGGACCCCTCCAGCCGGGCGCCGGCGGCATCCGGCCCGAAACAGGCAAGTCCCGCATCGCGGAACCGGTCAACAATACCCTCAACCAGTGGTACCTCAGGGCCGACGATAGTCAGGTCAACCGCTTCATCGCCGGCGAGGTCGAACAAGGCATCGATGTCCTCGGCGCCGATGGCGACATTTCTTACACCGGGCTCGAGCGCAGTACCGGCGTTTCCTGGAGCGACAATAACTTCGTCGACGCGTTCTGACGCCGCACACTTCCACGCCATTGCGTGTTCACGTCCGCCGCTCCCGATTATGAGTACTTTCATCTGTTCATTACGCGGGCTGGGCCCGCTCCTACGCTGCAGTCAATGCGTTCAGGTCAATGCCGGAAATGCCTCATGCCGGTGAAAACCATGGCCAGCCCGTGTTCGTTGGCTGCCTGGATCACTTCGTCATCACGCATCGACCCACCCGGTTGGATAATAGCTGAAATGCCATGCTCTGCTGCGCTGTCGATACCGTCACGAAAAGGGAAGAAGGCATCGGAGGCCAGCACCGATCCTTCAGTGGTGAGGTCTTCGTCCCCCGCCTTGATCGCGGCAATCCTGGTGGAGTAAACGCGGCTCATCTGGCCGGCGCCGACCCCGACAGTCATACCGTCACGACTAAACACGATGGCGTTCGATTTCACGTACTTGGCGACCTTCCAGGCAAACAGCAGGTCTTCAATCTGTTGTTCGTCCGGTTTCTTTTCCGTGACAACCTTGAGGTCGTCTGCGCTGATCGCACCGTCATCCGCTGATTGTACGAGCAGGCCACCGGAGACCTTGTTGAAGTCGAACCCGCCGCCAGTGTCGTCTGTCCATTCACCGGTTCGCAACAGCCGGACATTCTTCTTCCCCGCCACGATGGGGAGCGCGTCGTCGTCAATCTCCGGCGCGACGATGACTTCGACAAACTGCCGTTCGATGATGGCAGCAGCCGTCTTTGCATCGAGGGGCTGATTGAACGCAATGATTCCGCCGAAAGCAGACGTCGGATCAGTCCTGAAAGCCTTGTCGTAGGCGTCGTGAATCGAGGCGGCGACTGCAACGCCGCAAGGATTGGCGTGTTTTACGATGACGCAGGCCGGGCCTGCAAACTGTTTGACACACGCCAGCGCGGCATCAGTATCGGCAATATTGTTGTAGGAGAGCGCTTTGCCCTGTATCTGTTCCGCGCGTGCAAGCGTTCCCGGTGCCGCGGCCTGGTCGACATAGAATGCGGCCACCTGGTGCGGATTTTCCCCGTAACGCAGTTTTTCGCTGAGTCCGCCCGAATAAAGAAAACGGTCGTTGAACGGGTGCTGGTCCAGTGAGGCCGACAGGTAGCGCGTGATCGCGGTGTCATAGCTGGCCGTATGCGCATAGGCTTTCGCCGCCAGGCCCCGCCGGTATTCGATGCTCATGTCGCCGGAGCGAAGGGTTTCCAGCACCTGGTCGTAATCGTCGGGATCGACGACGACGGCAACGCCGTCGTGATTCTTGGAGGCTGCCCTGATCATGGCCGGGCCACCGATATCGATATTTTCTATCGCATCATCAAGCGTCGCATCTTCGCGGCCGATGGTCTGTTCGAAGGGATAAAGATTAACAGCAAGCAGGTCGATCGGTTCGATATCGTGTTCCTGCATGACGTCTTCGTCCGTCCCGCGTCGGCCCAGAAGTCCCCCGTGAATGACGGGGTGCAGCGTTTTGACACGGCCGTCCATGATTTCGGGAAAACCGGTCCTGGACGATACTTCGATCGCATCGATGCCCGCGTCCTGGAGCTGTCGGCAAGTACCACCGGTTGAAACTATTTCTACACCCAGGTCAGCAAGACCGCGGGCGAAATCGATCAGGTTGCGCTTATCAGAAACGCTGACAAGCGCACGGCGAACTTTGAACATCGGATGCCTTCAGTGAATGAGGGAATAGGTTTTCAGCTTCTTTCTTAGCGTGCCGCGGTTGAGCCCGAGAATGCCGGCCGCCTGGCTCTGGTTGCCGTCGGTATAGTCCATGACTGCACGAAACAAGGGTTCTTCGACTTCACCCAGGACCAGGTCGTACAGTTCGCCCGGGCGATCGCCGTTCAGTGATTTGAAGTAGGCTTGCAATGCTTCTTCGGTGTGTTTGCGCAGCGGCTTGCGCGTCTTCGAGGCCTTTAGTTCCGTGTTTTTACTGCTGTTCTTTCCTGAGTTTTTCTTGGCCACGTTTCAACGTCCACATCGAATTCGTTATTACTCTTCCCGAACACGATTGTCACGCGGCCAGAATATTATCCCCGGCTACTCTGCCGAAGAACTGCTGCGTTAGTCGAATCTGTTCGGACGCACTGTCTACGCGCACCACCTGTGACCGGAATTTTTCTGCGTTTTTGATGCCGGCGCAGTACCAGGTCAAGTGCTTGCGAGCCACCCGAACGCCAGTTGTGTCCCCATAAAACTGGTACAGGTCGCTTAGGTGGTCGAGCATGATATCACGGACTTTATCTTTATTCAGCGGCGCAACATGTGCGCCATTTGCATGAAAAAAATCAAGGTCACGAAATATCCAGGGACGTCCCTGGGCACCTCGACCAATCATCAAGCCATCAACAGAACTTAGGCGCAAGACTTCAAGCGACTTCTCTGGTGTCGTGATATCGCCATTGGCGAGCACCGGGATGGAAACCTCACGCTTGATTTGCGCAACAGTGTCGAATTCCGCTTCCCCTGTGTAGCGACAGGCTCGTGTGCGCCCGTGGACGGCCAGCGCCTGAATCCCGGCTTGCTCCGCGATTTGCGCGATCTGGGGTCCGTTGCGATGTTCTTTGTCCCAGCCGGTTCGGATCTTGAGCGTGACCGGCACGCTAACCGCGGCTACCACCGAGTCGAGAATACTTCGCACCAGGTCGGGATCACGGAGCAAGGCCGAACCTGCCGCCTTGCGACAAACCTTCTTCGCCGGACAGCCCATATTGATGTCAATAATTTGCGCCCCACGGTCAACACAGAGGGCCGCTGCGGTGGCCATCTGCTGCGGGTGTGAGCCGGCGATCTGGACTGCGCGTGGCTCGGCATCCATGTCGAGATCCAGTCGCCGTCGAGACTTCGCCGTTTGCCACAGGCTGATGTCGGCCGTTGTCATTTCGGACGTCGTCATGCCGGCACCAAAACGTCGGCAGAGCTTTCGAAACGGTGCATCTGATACGCCGGCCATCGGGGCGAGGGTAAACGGGCTATCCAGCGTGAAGTCGCCGATTTTCAATGCAGTTGCCACCGTTAGTCTCGAAAGGCTTCTGCGGCGCAACGCACCGCGCCCGGTTTTGTCCGGTAGCACACCTTCAAACGGTAGCCGTATACCTCGGCGGACGGGTCGTCCATGTTGATCGTCGCCGTAAATTTATCCCCGGGTGCGATGGGCCGGCCCGGATCACCGTCGACCGCCAGGTAGTCAGCGGGCTCAAGAATGGCACTGCCCGTGACATCGTCAAATCGGTCTGTCAGTTCGATGTGTACCAGCGGGTAAGGCAGCGGCTGATTCGAGCGATTGGTAATTCGGGATACGATGGTCAGTCTCGTGTTTTCGTCGTCAATGCTGCCGTTCGTCGCTTCAAACTGCCATCCGTTTACGTCCCACTCCGGCGTCACCGGGCTGCCGAGCCATCGGTACACCGGGGCCATCGTGGCATTGAAGAGGTTGTAAGTCGCCAGCGATTGCCGGTGGTTGTGTACGAACTGTCCGACGAGCACCAGGGTAAGTCCCACGATCAAGGCGACGATGACGAGCGACCGCCGATCATAACCGGGTTGCCCACTCAGGGTCTTGCCGCGATTCATCGCGGAGGTGTCCACCAATGTGGCCGGGTCGTCAAGCTGGCTTCGCGTCCCATGCTCTGCCGCGATGGACGCCTTCCCGACTTCGCTGCGAATAAGGTCGCTTTCCATGACGATGGTTTCGATTTCACCCGGGCGCTCGTCAAACAGCGGCCCGGGATTCTCGACGCCGACCGTCATGGCTGCGACATTGAACGGTTCGCCGGTGTCTTCGTCTTCTCCCGGTGCAGCGTCATCAACGTCATCGTCAATCTCGTCGGCATCCGGTTCCGCGGCCGCGCCGGCTTCAATCTGCTCGACCTGATCCGTTGCGATATCATCCGGCTCGTCGTCTTCAGGCGCCGGAACGTCTCCGTCCGCTTGTGGCACTTCATCGGTCAGCCCATCGTCGATGGCTGACAGTTCGCTGTGGATGGCAGGGCATTCCTCTTTGATCTCCGGTGATTCCAGAGTCGGGTCGCGCACTTCCTCGAGAATGTCCGTCCAGTCTTCCGGCTCGCTCAGCACGAGGTCGCCGTGCTGATCCTCCGTTTCGACGGTTATTAATGGATAGCCCTGCTCGCGTGGCTGTGGCACGACGACTGGCCCGTCACTTCCCTCATCGCCGAAATCGTCAGGTAGCGGCGTGTTGTCGTCGTACCGGGGTTCCTCGGTCCCGTCACGTTCCTCCGACGGCAGGCTGCCGTCGGCCGCGACCGTATCATTCAGGACTCGCCACTCGGTACCGATTTCCTCAATGCGCACGTCGTCCGGTCCGGACAGTTCATCAAGGGTTTCCAGGAGGCGTTGGCGGGATTCTGCCAGGTCGCCCGCGGGTTCATCGGCGGTATCGCCGACACCCGGCGATGCGTGCCCCGGCATGTCTTCAGACAAGAAATCCAGCGCGTTGAATGCATGTCCACAGCTTTCGCACCTGACATTGTCGCCGGTCTGCCGCAAGACTTTTGCGGTCACCCGAAACGCAATCTGGCATTCAGGACATTGTGTATACATGCCGAATCTTTACTTTCTCGTGCCCGACAGCAGTGCCCACTCCTGCTGATAAACCGGCGCATCGAGCACGAATCGGTGACGAAATGCCTCTGAGACCGCATCGACCTGGTCGATGAGGATTCCGGACAGTGCAATCTTACCGCGTGGCTTCACCGCGCTGTGAATGAAGTCGACATTGTCGATAAGTGTCCCTGCGAGAATGTTGGCGACAACGACATCGTGCGGGCCGGATGTCTCATCATAATGCTCGGAGACCCGCAGTTTTCCAGAGACGCCATTTCTTTCTGCATTCTGGCGTGTCGCCGACAGCGCCTGCAAATCTATATCGACGGCCATTATTTTGCCGGCGTCCAACCGGGCAGCAGCCACACTCAGAATGCCGGAGCCGCAGCCAAAGTCGAAGAGGGAAAGACCGGTCACATCGATCCTGTCCAGCCATTCGAGACACAATGCGGTGGTTGGATGCGTGCCGGTCCCGAAAGCAAGGCCGGGGTCAAAGCGAAGATTAATCGCATCAGGATCCGGCGGTGTGGCATCGCCGGGGATGACCCAAAGCCGCTTGCCGAATTGCATCGGAGCGAAATCCTGCAGCCACTCCCGCTCCCACTGCCGGTCTGCCAGGTCCTCGACGTGATTGGCGGGTAACACGCTGACACCCAGCTTCGACTCCAGCAGGCTGGTGAGGTCCGCCAGGTCCGAATCCGCATCGAATAACGCCGTAACCCGCGTGTCGGTCCAGAGCGGCACCTCACCGGGCGCGGGTTCGAGAACCGGGTCATCGCCGGCATCTGTAAACGTGACGGAAAGAGCGCCACAATCTGTCAGTGCGGCCTCGACGTGCGCCGGATCGAGCGCGTCGAGATTCATGACAAATTGGCGCCACGTCACGGTGTAGTCTTATAGACCGAGTCGTTTTTCGAGATAGTGGATATCCGTTCCACCAGCCTGGAAGGCCGCGTGCTGGAAGATCTCCTGGTGCAGGGGCAGGTTGGTTTTTATACCTTCGATCACAAACTCGGCCAGCGCGCTGCGCATGCGTGCAATGGCGGTATCCCGGTCGGTGCCGTGTGCAATGACCTTGCCGATCATGGAGTCGTAGTAAGGCGGCACCTTGTAACCACTGTAAACATGGCTCTCAATGCGAATCCCTGGACCGCCCGGTGGGTGCCACAGTGTGACCAGTCCGGGCGAGGGCATAAACGTCTTCGGGTCTTCGGCATTAATGCGACATTCGATCGCATGACCGTGCAATGACACGTCATCCTGAGTCAGGCCGAGTGGCTCGCCGGCGGCGATGCGCAATTGCTCACGAACAATATCGACACCCGTGATCATTTCCGTCACGGGGTGTTCGACCTGCAGGCGTGTGTTCATCTCGATGAAATAGAACTCACCGTCCTGGTACAGGAATTCAAAGGTTCCGGCGCTGCGATAACCCATGTCGAGACAGGCCTGAACGCAGCGCATGCCGATTTCGTGGCGCTGCTCCTCGGTGATGCCAGGCGCCGGTGCTTCTTCCACAACCTTCTGATGGCGCCGCTGCATCGAGCAGTCGCGTTCGCCCAGGTGGATCGCGTTGCCGTGATTGTCGGCGAGTACCTGTACTTCGATGTGACGCGGCGTTTCGAGAAACTTCTCCATGTAAACGGTTTCGTTGCCGAACGCCGCGCGGGCCTCGGCCTGCGTAACCGTAATGGCGTTGGTCAGTGAGGCTTCGGCGTGGACCACGCGCATGCCACGGCCACCGCCACCACCGGCTGCCTTGATGATGACCGGGTAACCGATTTCCCGCGCCATCTTCAGGTTATCTTCCGCGTTATCGTCCAACGGCCCGTCAGAGCCGGGCACAGTCGGAACGCCGGCTCGTTTCATCGCCTGGATCGCGGCGACCTTGTCACCCATCTCACGAATCGCGCTGGCCGGCGGACCAATGAAGACGAATCCGCTGGTTTCCACGCGTTCTGCAAAGTCTGCATTTTCCGACAGGAAGCCGTAGCCGGGATGAATGGCGACAGCATCGGTGACTTCCGCCGCGCTGATGATGGCCGGCATGTTCAGATAACTCTCGTTCGATGGCGGTGGTCCGATACACACGGTCTCATCGGCGAGCAGCACATGTTTCAGGTTGTTGTCCGCAGTGGAGTAGATGGCGACCGTCTTGATCCCCATTTCCCTGCACGCGCGCATGACACGCAGCGCAATTTCTCCGCGATTCGCAATGACGACTTTTTCGAGCATTAGTTTCGGATCCGATCAGTCAGCACCGCGCTGGTCGATGACGAACAGGATCTGTCCGTATTCGACCGGATCGCCGTTTTGCACGCGAATGGATTTGATCGTGCCGGAGACTTCGGCCTCGATTTGATTCATCATTTTCATCGCTTCGACGATGCAAAGCGTGTCGCCTTCGCTGACGCGATCACCCACCTGCACGAAGGGTGGCGACCCGGGCGACGAGGCAGAGTAATAGGTGCCAACCATCGGTGCCGTCACGGCGTGACCTTCTTCTTCCGTCTCCGCAGAAGCCGCGGGTGCGGAAGCTGGCGGTGCCGGGGCAGCGACGGGTGCTGGCGCAGGCGCTGCCGGTGCGGGCGCGACGACCGGCGCCGGTGCCGCAGGTGCTGCGGCCACGCTCGGTGCGTGTCGGCTGATACGCACTGATTCCTCTCCCTCGGTAATCTCGATCTCGGCGATGCCGGATTCGTCCAGAAGTTCGACCAGTTTTTTAACTTTCCTGATATCCATTATTTTTCCTCGGACAGCTGCCTGGATGCAGCCTGTAATGCAATCTCATAGCCATATGCGCCAAGGCCGAAAATACAGCCGGCAGCGATATCGCTGAAGTAACTGGAATGTCGAAAATCCTCGCGTGCAAACACATTGCTTAGGTGAATTTCGATGAACGGAATGCCGACGGCGAGCAATGCATCGCGAATCGCTACGCTGGTGTGCGTGAACGCACCCGGATTCAGCAGAATGAAGTCGACACCGCTGGCGCCGGCCTGCTGTACCCGCTCCACGATATCGTGTTCTGCATTGCTCTGGAAAGTCGCCAGCGCGTGTCCCATTTCACCGGCCAGCTCGGCCGTGCGTGCCTCGATCGATTCGAGGGTTGCGCTGCCATAAACGCCGGGTTCGCGGGTGCCGAGCAGATTGAGATTCGGCCCGTTAAGGAGTAGCAGGTTTGCCATTTTTTGTTGTTTTTTGCCAGATAAACGAAGATGACAACAATTTTAACCATTTTAGCGGGAGTTAGCGCAAGTTTCGCAACTATTCGCCGCAGGACTCGGGATGTTCAGAAGTCGCCGAGGGTCTCGCGTGCGCCGGCTGCATCGATCTTGCCACTCTCGAGATCACTGAAAACTGTCAGGATCTGCTCGATCTGGGGCTCGAATATCTCGCCGACGTGCGCCTTGATGAGTTCACCTGACGGCGCGACGATCATCGTGAACGGGAGGCCGATGAATTCGATCCCGCTTTTTTCGGCGATGGCTACGGCTTCTTCCTGGCCGACGAGAATCGGGTAATTGAACTGCGCCTCCTCGGCGTAGGTGTTTACCTCGTTGGGAAAATCGACGGCAATACCGATGACCTGCAGGTTATTCGCCCCGTGTTCTTCCTGTGTTTTTTTCAGGAGCGGAATCTCGCGACGACAGGGTGCGCACCAGGTCGCCCAGAAATTGATCAGTCTCGCCTTGCCGGCCCATTCGGTCGACGAGCGCATCGTTCCATCCATATCGGCCATGGAAAATGTGACGTCGACGACACCCGCTGGCGTGGGAACGCGATAGCGATTTTCCTCGGAGATACGGCTGAAATACCAACCGCCGATGCCGGCGGCGATCATCAGGACGAGCGCGCCAAGCGCGACTTTATAGTTCATTGTTGTTTCACTGTCAGTTGCTGGCACTCAAGTTGCCGGAATTACCGGTTGCCATCCGGACGTGATTCGCAAAGTCCTTTGCGTTCATATAGCCGACGACTTCATAGCCACTTCTTTGCAGGCCATCGGTATCGAAGAAGATGATCGTTGGCGGGCCGAACACGCCGAAGCGTTTCAGCAGAGCCTGGTCCTCTTCATCGTTGGCAGTGACATCCGCCTGCAACAGTACGGTGTCAGACAGTGCATTTTGCACGTCCGCGTCTGTAAATGTGAAGGCTTCCATTTCAATACACGAAACGCACCAGTCGGCGTAGAAATCGAGCATCGTGGTCTTGCCACTGGCTGATGCGCTCGCCAGCGCAGCGTCGATATCGCCCGTCGTCTTGATGCGCTGGAAGTCGAGGCCACGATGCTGTTGTGCGACCACCTCGCCAGTGCCGGACACGGTTGCCATGCGTGTGCTGAGTCCCTCGAGTGGTCGCAGCAGGCTGTTCGAACCGGCGAGCGAGCCGACCAGGAGCACTGCGCTATAAAGGATAGCCAGGAGACCGGCTCCTTTGCCGAACTTCTGTCTGCCCGGTGATTCCGGTGTCAGTGTCGTCAGTCCACCCATGTAGACGCCAGCCATGAATACCAGGATGCCCCACAATGCCAGCGTGATCTCACCGGGCAGGACGCGCGACATCATCCAGATCGCAAGGCCCAGTAACATGAAACCGAAACCATTCTTGACCGCTTCCATCCATGGTCCGGCCTTCGGCAGGATCTTGCCTTGCGCGGCGCCCATCACAAGGAGCGGTGCGCCCATGCCCATGCTCATCGCGAACAGGGCGGTGCCACCGCGAACCATGTCGCCTGTTTGTGCCATCACCGTCAAAGCGGCGATCAGTGCGGGCGCAACGCAGGCCGTGACGATCAGCGACGAAACAGCGCCCATCACGAAGGCACCGACAGTCGTGCCGGCCTTTTGATTGCTGCTGACATTCGCCAGGCGGCTCTGGATACCGGACGGCACTTGCAGGTCATAAAAGCCGAACATGCCAGCCGCCAGCACGATGAAGATGAGCGAAAACGCGGTCAGACTCGCTGGCTGATTAAAGGCTGCTTGCAATTGCATGCCGGAACCGGCAGCTGCTGCGCCGACACCGGCCGCGGTATAGACAAGTGCCATACCGAGTACGTAACTCAATGCCAGCATGAAGCCGCGCGAGGCACTGACGTCCTCGCCTTCGCCGGCGATGATGCCCGTAAGGATGGGGACCATCGGCAAAACGCATGGCGTAAACGCCAGCAGCAGGCCGGCACCGAAAAATGTGCCGATGACGAGCCACAGACTCGACCCGGTAATGACCTGAGCAAGCCTGGCCTGTTCCGACACCATCGGTGCGGCAGTTGCAGCCGTCGCATTAACGGCCGACAGTGCGGAGACTGCCGTTGCCGCAGGCAGCGACACGCTCAAGTTTCTCTTGACCGGTGGATAGCAGATGCCGTCTTCTGCACAACCCTGGAAGCCGACTTCGATGTCGAGATTCATCGCCTCAGGCGTTGCCCGTGCGATCGACAGTTTGCCGAACACGTCGCCGTAATAGACTTCCTGCTCGCCGAAATACTGGTCGGTCTTCATCTTGCCGTCTGGCAGATTGAGGATGCCGGCCTGCGCTATGTCAGAATCCGCGCGCGCGGTGATCTTGTCCTTGTACAGGTAGTAACCGTCCGCCACCCGAAACGCGAGTTCGACGGCATTGCCATCGATTGCCGTCAGGATGGGCTCAAAAGCTTCGTCGACTGGCAGGAAATCCGTGTTTGCGCCACCCGAAATGCTGCCGAATGTCTCGCCGAGAGAAATCTTTACCGGGTTGTCATTACGTGTAACGAGACGAATGTTCTCGGTCCAGGCCTGTGGCGGGTGACAAAAGCCGAATGCCTCCGAGCAGCCCTGCGACTTGATGATGATGTCGACGGTTTCCGGTCCGTCTCCGACGATCGAATAGGGAATACTGACGAAGAATGAATCCCGGTAGATTTCCTGGGCGCCGAAGAATTCGTCCTCGTGCGGTTCGCCGGTGGGCAATGTGTATTCGTCCAGCACGATGGCATCGCTGCCGCTCTGGTAAGACATCTTGCTGCGGTACATGTAGTACCCGGGCTCCACAAACCAGTTCACCTCGATCGTGGACCCGGTGTCCGCCGCTCTGTAACGGTAGGCATCTTCAGCCTTGAGCTGCCGATACTCCTGCGCGCCGGCCAGCGCAGCTGCACCGAGCATCAGGGCCATTCCAGCGGCTTTTGGAAAGAGATTTCGCATCAGATTCTTTTCTTGTATCCAGACGGCACTCAATGGGCCACCAAACCCCGTGATTTGTTCCTGATTCTGTGAACAAATCCGGCTGGTCGGACCGTGAGCATACCGGCCGCCGGGGCCCAAGTCATGGACAAAGACCTCACATTGCCCCGCCCAAATGCTTGAAATTTCGGCCGCGGTCCCTATTATTGGCACTCCCCACGGCCGAGTGCTAACAGGCGCCGGCTAATATTATAAAAAAATTTATAGTTATCAATTGTTTATAGGAGATCTAATCGATGAAGATTCGTCCGCTTCATGATCGAGT
>CAZVWF010000003.1:0-63302 GCA_964630795.1 uncultured Woeseia sp.
GGCGGCTGCTGAGGCGGAAACGCCTGCGGAAGCTGAGATAAAGGCACCGGCGGCTACTGAGGCAGAGGCGCCTCCTGTCGAGGAAGCGGATGGCGCGGCATTGGTAGAAGAGGCGGTTTCAGCTGAGGCGGCTGATGACGCGACGGAAGCACCGAAGGCGGCGAAGAAGACGGCCAAGAAAGCGACCAGAAAGAAAGCGACCAAGAAGAAAACAGCCAAGAAGAAAACAGCCAAGAAGAGTGCGTCGGAAAAAGATTCGGAGTGACGCGACGGCCAACAGCGAAAATCGTTGTCGCCCGTGAATAGATTGTAAGAGGAATGAAGTGATGTCTATCAGTGCATCCATGGTGAAGGAACTTCGCGAGCGCACTGGCGCCGGTATGATGGAGTGTAAGAAAGCCCTGGTTGAAACCGAGGGTAATATGGACGCAGCCATTGAAATGCTGCGCAAGTCGGGACAGGCGAAGGCGGACAAGAAGTCCGGCCGCGTTGCGGCTGACGGCCGTGTGGTCATTTCGGTCAATGGCCAGAAAGCCGCGATGACGGAAATCAATTCTGAAACCGATTTTGTCGCGAAAGACGAGAATTTTATGGCGTATGCGGAAGCAGTCGGTGCCTGTGTCCTCGGTAGCAATGCAGCCGACGTCGAAGCCCTCGCTGGTGAATCGCTGGCCGACGGCCGGACCGTCGAGACCGCGCGCACAGAACTCGTTGCCAAAGTCGGTGAGAACATCTCGGTGCGCCGTTTTGAAAGACTAGAGGCGGCTGAGCACCTGGGAAGCTACACGCATGGCGCACGAATCGGTGCAATCGTATCTCTGAAAGGCGGTGATGCCGAGCTGGCGCGTGATATCGCCATGCACATTGCGGCGACAAACCCTGTGTGTGTCGACGAAGACGGTGTGCCGGCAGACACGCTGGACCGCGAGCGCCGCATTTTTGCCGAGCAAGCCGCCGAATCAGGCAAGCCGCCCGAGATCATCGAAAAGATGGTCACCGGCCGGGTTGCCAAGTATCTGAAGGAGATCACGCTCGTTGGTCAGCCGTTCGTCAAGGACCCGGATGTCAGTGTCGGCAAGCTCCTTGGCAATTCCGGGGCTGAAGTGACGGGCTTCGTGCGCTTCGAGGTCGGCGAGGGCATCGAGAAGAAGGAAGAGAACTTTGCGGAGGAGGTCGCCAGGCAGATCGAGGACGCAAAGAAGAAGGACGGCGATTAATTCCAGTAATGAGTTTAAGTTACTATCATAAATTACTGATTAAATTGAGTATTATATTGAAAAATCCCAATAATCGATGCTATCGCGAGGGTAAACGCGACAGGACTGTGCGCTTTTAGGTTGCCGATTGACAAGAAAAGGATGATCCAATGACCAATGCCCCGGTGCTCTACCAACGTGTACTCGTGAAGTTATCCGGTGAAGCGTTGATGGGTGACCTGGATTACGGTATCGAGCCAGAGGTCATCCAGCGGATTGCGGCCGAATTGGCTGCCGTCCGCAAGCTGGGTATCGAGGTGGCGATCGTCATCGGCGGCGGCAACATTTTCCGTGGGGCGGGACTTGCCCGGGCTGGCATGGATCGCGTAACCGGCGATTACATGGGCATGCTCGCGACTGTGATGAACGCGCTCGCGATCCAGGACGCGCTCGAAGCCCTGGACGTCCACGCGCGCGTGATGTCTGCGATCCGGATTAACGAAGTTTGCGAAGACTACATCCGGCGACGCGCGGTCCGGCATCTCGAAAAAGACCGGGTCGTGATCTTTGCTGCCGGTACCGGCAATCCTTTTTTCACAACTGACAGCGCTGCGAGTCTCCGCGCCATCGAGATTAACGCCGATGTACTCCTGAAGGCGACCAAGGTCAGTGGTGTGTACGACTCGGATCCCCGGGAGAATGCAGATGCATCGTTGTTGGACACCGTGTCCTTCGACAAGGTGCTCGTTGACAAGCTCAACGTCATGGATGCGACGGCGATCGTCATGTGCCGGGACAACAATTTGCCACTGAGGGTGTTAAGCATGACGGAACAGGGCACGCTGGTGAAGGCGATGACGGATCCGGACGTCGGGACACTGGTCACAGCCTGAACTGGCTGCGGAACAAAAGAGAGGCGACAAAACGTGATAGACGACATCAAGAAAGACGCCAGCGGTCGTATGGACAAAAGTGTGGCTGCCCTGGCACAGGAATTGACGAAGCTGCGGACGGGTCGTGCGCACACGAGTCTACTTGACCACATCACGGTCGAGTACTACGGCAGCGAAGTGCCGCTGAACCAGGTTGCCAACGTCAATGTAGAGGATTCGCGAACATTGACCGTCTCGCCCTGGGAAAAGCAAATGGTGCAGGCAATCGAGAAGGCTATCATGACTTCGGATCTCGGCCTTAACCCGGCGACCGCGGGGACGATTATTCGGGTGCCGCTGCCGCCGCTGACCGAAGAGCGACGCAAGGACATGATTCGGCTGGTTCGCCAGGAGGCTGAAGGCGGGCGAGTTGCCATTCGCAATATTCGTCGTGACGCGATCTCGGATATCAAGGATCTTCTTAAGGAGAAGATGATCGGCGAGGATGATGAGCGTCGGGGTGAGGAAGAAATCCAGGCGATTACTGACAAGCATATCGCCACCATTGATGAAATGCTGGCAACGAAAGAATCGGAGCTGATGGAAATCTGAGTATTACCGGGGCCATGAACGACGACGTTAAAAACGCCGAGGAAGCCAGGCTGCAACAGGTGCCCGAGCATGTTGCCGTCATCATGGATGGCAATGGTCGCTGGGCGCGTGCGCGCGGGCTGCCGCGGCATGCCGGTCATCGTGCCGGCGTGAAATCCGTGCGTGAGTCCGTCGAAATCGCTGCGAAACGCGGCGTCGCCTACCTGACCGTGTTTGCCTTCTCGAGCGAAAACTGGCGCCGCCCTGACGATGAGGTCAGTAAGTTAATGGGGCTGTTTATTGAGGCTCTGCAACGAGAAGTCGACGACCTGCATCGAAACAATGTAAGGCTCCGGTTTATTGGTGCACGTGACCAGCTCAGCACCGAACTCGCAAGTCGAATCGAGGCGGCAGAAGACAAGACCCGTAATAACGATGGCCTCAACTTGTTGGTAGCGGCGGCGTACGGTGGCCGTTGGGACATCGTGCAGGCAGCGCGGTCACTGGTGACCAGGGCCGGTAATGGAGATATCGCTGTCGAAGATATCGACGCAGACGCATTCGCCGGGGAGCTGTCGCTATCCGGTATTCCGGACCCGGATCTGCTCATACGCACGGGTGGTGAGCGTCGCGTCAGCAACTTTCTGCTCTGGCATCTGGCCTACGCAGAGTTTTGGTTTACCGATTGTCTGTGGCCCGATTTTGGGCAGCCACAGTTTGATGAGGCGCTGGACTATTTTGTCAGTCGTCAGCGGCGATACGGCTGTACCGGGGACCAGGTGGCCTGAAATGCTCAAACAACGCATCATGACTGCAGTCGTCGCGCTGGCCGTTTTGGCCATCGTGTTGTTCGTTGTGCCGCCGATCATTGCTCGCGTGGTCATTGCGGTCGTAATCATTGCCGGTGCCTGGGAGTGGGGCGGATTCCTGTTCGGCGATTCGCGTGGCGGGCGCATGACCTATGCCGCTTTTATTGTTGTGCTGATGGCTGTCATCGCGTTCAACCTGCATGACCCCGCCTGGCGCGAGAACCTGTTTACGCTGGCGCTGGCCTGGTGGCTGCTGGCGCTGGCCTGGATGCTTTTCTTCCCCACACCGATCCCAATGACGATTACCTGGCTGTGTGGGAGCCTGGTGCTCGTGCCTGCCTGGGCGGCGCTGGATCAGCTCTATACACAGTCGCCTGAATTACTGGTGTTTGCATTGTTGATCGTGTGGTTTGCCGATATCGGTGCTTATTTCGTCGGCAAGGGTTTCGGTCGCGTCAAACTGGCGCCCGCGATAAGTCCGGGCAAGACCTGGGAGGGCGTACTGGGTGGTCTGACCGCCGTTACCGTCCTCGCTGCGGTTGGCAGCGCCTATTTCGAGGTTGCTGTCTCCGTCCTGGTGCCGTTTTGCCTCGCTGTGACGATGTTATCGATCGTCGGCGACCTGACGGTCAGCATGTTCAAGCGAACAGCAGGCGTCAAAGACAGTGGCGCGCTGTTCCCGGGTCATGGCGGTGTCATGGATCGTATCGACAGTGTCTCGGCAGCCGCGCCCCTGTTTGCACTGGCGCTGACGTGGATCGGGCTCCACTGATGGACGCGACCGTTCAGCAGGGATGCACTCCGCGACATGCAGAGTACGGCGGAACTGGTCTGCATGCGGCCAGTCTCAATGCAGGAACGCGGCCTGCGCGTATGGCCGACGACCGGTATGCGGTACAGGTGTTTTATTTTGCAGGAATTTGTCTGACATGATGTCCGGTGCATTGACTAATTTGCTGGCATTCATCGTGGCGATCAGTGTCCTGGTCGCGGTGCACGAGTACGGTCACTACATTGTCGGCCGCTGGTGTGGCATGAAGATCCTGCGCTTTTCGGTGGGCTTCGGTAAGCCCATCTGGACGCATGTTGGTCGCGGCAGGGATAAGACCGAATATTGTATTTCCGCGATCCCGCTCGGTGGCTACGTCAAGTTTCTCGGTGAACGCTATGGTTCCGGCGAACCGGTGGACCCGGAGGACGAGGGCCGGGCTTTTAACCAACGTCCGGTATCCCGTCGAATCCTGGTTTTGCTGGCCGGTCCCTTCTTCAATTTCCTGTTTGCGTTTCTGGCCTACTGGGTTCTCTTTATCAATGGTGTTCCGACGATGAAGCCAGCGGTAGGCGACGTTACCCCGGATTCCTATGCCGCCGAAGCCGGGCTGCGTCACGGTGATCGGATCATCAAGGTGGGTGACCGTGACGTGACGGACTGGGAAACCGCTCTCGTGTCCATGCTCGACGAAATGGTCAGCGACGGCACCGTCACCCTGGCGCTCGAGGAGCAGGATGGCTTCTTGCGGACGACCACAATCAATGTGGGCGAGGATCGCACGCGGCTTACCGAACCGGGCATGCTGTTCGATGGCCTTGGGTTTCAGCCCTGGCGGCCGCCCGCGGTGCTGGCCACAGTTGAAGAAGGGGGTGCCGGAGACCAGGGTGGGCTCGAAGTCGGTGATCGCATAACGGCGATCGATGGCGAGGCGGTGGTTTCGTTTGGCGATTTGCAACAACTGGTCAGTGCCCGTCCTGGTGCCAACGTGACCTTCGAGTTGGTCCGTGATGAAGTGCCGATGGCGATCGATCTCAAAATTGGTTCGCGCGATGTTGACGGGCAGCAAAGAGGCTTTCTCAATGTGGGAATCGGCAATGTTGCGTCAGATTACTGGTATCTGCGACAGTTCGGCCCCGTACAGTCAATAGCGCAATCCATCGAGCGGACCTGGACGTCGACCCTTTTTACGGTGCGCATGCTTGGCCGAATGGTCACCGGTGAAGTGTCGATCAAGAATATCAGCGGACCGATAAATATCGCACAGTTCGCGGGCAGTTCTGCCGCGGCCGGGATCAATCCGTTTCTGAATTTCCTGGCCCTGGTCAGTATCAGCCTGGGCGTGTTGAATCTGCTGCCGATTCCGGTGTTGGACGGTGGTCAGATCGTCTATCACGGTATTGAAGGAATCAAAGGTAGTCCCGTGTCTGAACGGGCACAAATGATCGGTCAGCAAATCGGCATCGTTGCTTTGTTGATGCTGATGAGTTTTGCCTTCTATAACGACATTGCACGGATAGTGAGCTGACGGATGGATAGTGTATTCACTCGAGTGGTTTTTCGCCTGAGGCAAGTAACGTTTGTCGCAATCGTCATTACGCTTATGCCGGTGATGGCTGCTGCACAAGGCGATTCGTTCGTCGTGCGAGATATGCGTGTCGAAGGCCTCCAGCGAATCTCCGAAGGAACCGTCTTCAACTACCTGTCGATCAATATTGGCGACACGATTGATACGATCCGGATTCAGGAATCGATTCGGACGCTGTACACGCAGGCCCTGTTTGATGATATCGAAATGCGTCGGGATGGCGAGACGCTGGTCGTGGTTGTGCGTGAACGTCCTTCAATTGAGAGCTTCACGATTGAGGGAAACAAGGACATCAAGACCGAAGATCTGATGGAATCGTTGCGAAACGTCGGGCTTGCGCGCGGTCGTACCTTCGACCGGTCCGTGCTGGATAACGTACAGATGTTTCTGACCGAGCAGTACTACGATCGTGGCAAGTATGGTGTAGCGGTTGAGACAGAGGTGACCGATCGACCTAACAACACCGTGGCGATCAGTATCGATGTCAAGGAAGGTGACCGTGCGAAGATTCGGCAGGTCAACATCGTGGGCAATCGCAGCTTTGATGAAGACGATATTCGTGCAGATTTCGAGCTGGATACGGCGAACTGGCTTTCATGGTTCCGACAGGATGATCGCTATGCGAAGGAATCGCTGGAGGGTGACCTCGAGAAACTCCGTTCCTTTTACATGGATCGCGGGTATGCAGACTTCCGGGTTGAGTCTACCCAAGTGGCCATTTCGCCGGATCGCAAGGATATCTACGTAACGGTCAATATCCATGAGGGTGAGCAGTTCACGATATCCGACGTCAAGATAGTCGGTGAAATGGTCGTACCCGAACCGATTTTGAGAACTTTGGTACTCGCACAACCAGGTTCAATATTTAATTTGAAGTTGTTGGTCGGATCGACCGAATTAATGTCGTTCCGCCTGGGCGAAGCAGGCTACGCTAATTCAGAAATCGAATATGTTCCGGAACTCGATTACGACACCAAGGAAGTATCGGTTACGTTTTACATCAATCCGAACAGTCGTGTGTACGTACGTCGAATCAATTTCAAGGGCGTGGATCAGATTGACGACGAGGTGCTGCGCCGTGAAATGCGACAGAACGAAAGCGCGTATTTGTCGAATCGTGCGGTTGATCGATCCAAGATCCGCCTGCAGCGCCTGCCCTATGTTGAAAGTGTGGAGGTCGAAAATGTACCGGTCGCCGGTACACCCGACTTGGTCGATGTTGACTTTGATATCACCTATCGGATGCCCGGACAGTTCAGTGGTGGTCTCGGCTATTCAGAGCTACAGAAGTTGATGTTGAACGGCAGCATTGTTCACACCAACTTTCTCGGTTCGGGCGAACGCGTTGCATTGAATGCGAACTCCGGCCGGTTTTCGACCTTTTATTCGCTTTCACATACGGACCCTTGCACGACCCTGAACTGCATCAGTCGAACCGTCGGTGTCAACTATCGGGACATTACGGCGTTTACGGCGGCGGCGTCTGACTTCTCGACGACGAGTTACGGCGCATCGCTAGAATACGGTTTTCCCATTACTGAATTCCAAAGTCTGAGTGTCGGTCTCGCATTCAACAAATCCGAATTGCTGTCTTCAGCGAGAAGTACACTGCAGGCGCAGGAGTGGGTGACAAATAACGGCAATCCATTCTTAAACAGCTCGTCTGGGGGCATAGACTTTTTTGGTACGGAATTCAATTCCACCGAACTGATTCTCGGCTGGATTTATGACAGCCGGAACCGGGCACTGTTTGCGGACAGGGGGTCGAGGCAGCAGATTTTTCTCAGCTACGCAGTGCCGGGCAGCGATGTTGAGTACTTCACTGCGCGCTACAACTATACAAAATATATCAATATCTATGGCCCCTGGACCATCCGCATCAACGCTGAACTGGGTTGGGGCGAGGCATTGGGGAGTACGACGGCATTACCGCCCTACAAGCAGTTCTACGGCGGCGGGCCGGAATCCATTCGTGGCTACAAGGAGTCGTGGATGGGGCCGATTGACAGCTACGGCCGACCGTATGGCGGTAATGTGTTGGTTGCCAGCCAACTTGAGCTTATAATCCCACTCCCTGAGAAATTTAGTAGTCAGGCGCGAGCCAGCATCTTCTACGATATTGGCAACCTGTTTAACACCGGCGAGGTCAGTTTTACCGACAAATTGGGCAGTCCCGTAGAGTACAAGCCCGAATTCGATGACTTGCGGACATCCGTAGGTGTGGCGGTACAATGGCTGGCACCAATGGGATTGTTCCGGTTCAGTTACGCGTTGCCGCTAAACGAGTTCAAGGGTAACGACAGATTTTACGGAGATCAGATCGAAAGGTTTCAGTTCTCCATTGGGCAGGCATTTTGAGGATTGAATTTCTATGAATGTTGTAAAACCATACCTGGTTAGAACTATTGCAGTGCTCGCGCTCGCATTGTCCTTCGGCGGGAGCGCTATCGCCCAGGAGGTCAAAGTCGGTGTCGTAAACATTCAGCAGTTAATGGAACAGGCGCCGCAGGCGCGCGTTGCAATGGAAGCGCTGGACCAGGAATTCCAACCTCGGCAACGTGAGATCATTGCGAGGACAAACGAGTTCCAGGAAATGACGGAAAAGGTCCAGCGTGATCTTGCTGTCATGGGTGAAACGGAACGCCGCAACGCGGAAAAAGAACTGCGTGATTTGCAGCGTGAGGTTACGCGACTGCAGAACGAGTTTCGTGAAGACCTGAATCTGCGTCGCAATGAAGAGCTTGGTACGTTAAACCGCGCATTGCTGAAAGAAGTACAGGACTATGCGCAGGCGCAGGGCTACGACCTTGTTGTCGGTGATGGCGTCCTTTTCGCCAGCACAGCGGTGAATATTACGGAAAACGTGTTGCGCGCCATGGAAGCCAACTTTCAGGCGGCTGGAAACTAACGTCTGAAACGCGCGTGTCCTTGGGTGAGGGCACCTGTCCGGGAGAGCGATGTTGGCCAGAACCCTGGGAGACCTGGCTGTTCAGTTCGGATGCGAACTGATCGGTGATCCTGACATTCCGGTTAACCGGGTTGCCACCTTGCCGAACGCCGGCGATGGTGACCTGAGCTTCTTCGCCAACAAAATCTATCGCGGGCATTTAAAGGCAACCCGAGCGGCTGCGGTCATTGCGCGCGACGAAGACGCGGAGGCCTGTCCGGTCCCTGTCCTGGTCTCGAAAGACCCCTACCTCAGTTATGCCCGAATTGCAGCCGAGTTGCATCCAACTGCGCAGATATCGGCTGGTGTCCATGCCGCAGCGGCTGTGTCATCGTCCGCGCGCCTCGGTGCCGGCGTGCATGTTGCCGCCAATGCCGTCATCGACGACGATGCAGATATCGGCGAGAACGTCTATATCGGTGCCGGCGTTGTTGTCGGACCCCGTTGTCGGGTTGGTGACAACTCCCGTTTGCAGGCTAACGCCACCCTGGTGCAGGACGTGGTGATTGGGAAGCGTTGCATCATCCATTCCGGCGCCGTTCTGGGTGCCGACGGCTTTGGTAACGCGATGAGTGATGAGGGATGGGTCAAGGTACCGCAGTTGGGCGGTGTTCAGGTTGGCGACGATGTCGAAGTCGGCGCGAATTCGACGATTGACTGCGGCGCGATAGACGACACAGTTGTTGGCAATGGTGTGCGACTGGATAATCTCGTACAGATCGGACACAACGTGCAGATAGGTGATCATACGGCGGTGGCAGCATCGGCGGCCGTGGCCGGCAGTGCCGTCATCGGTAAGCGTTGCATGATTGCCGGTCAGTCGGGCATCGTCGGGCATATCAATATTTGCGATGATGTTGTCGTCGGCGGGGCAACGATGATTTCCAAGGACATCAAGACGCCCGGCTTTTATACCGGTAGTTTTCCCGGCGAGGAGAGTCGGGAATGGAAACGCAAAGTCGCTCGTTTTCGTCGATTGGGCGAACTGCACGACCGGGTCAGCACACTCGAGAAACTGGCAAAGGACGATACCTGAGTATGGCGGGCGCGATCGAAGCAATGGACACGATCCAGATCATGGAGGCGCTGCCACATCGATTTCCATTCCTGATGATTGACAGGATCGTTGGCGGTACGGTCGGTGAATCCATTACTGCGCTAATGAATGTGACCGGAAATGAGCCGTACTTCGAAGGGCATTTCCCCGGGCGACCAATAGTCCCCGGCGTACTGATTATCGAGGCGATGGCCCAGGCAGGCGGCGTTTTGTCGTACGTGACGATGATCGACGTCGAGCCGAAACCCCTGTTTTTTCTCGCCAGCGTGGATAAGGCTCGATTTCGGCGAACGGTTTTGCCGGGCGAGCAGCTTAGGATTCAGGTTGATGTTGTGCGCGTCAGGCGTGGAATCTGGTTCTACGCCTGCGAGGCTTTTGTAGGCGACGAGCTGGCCGTTGCGGCAGACATTACCTGTGCGCCGGGTGGTGAACGATGAGTATTCATCCGAGCGCTATCATATCTGCGTCGGCGGTGCTGGCCGACGACGTCGAGGTCGGTCCGTTTACGGTGATTGGCGATGACGTTGAGATTGGCACGGGTTGCCGGATAGACAGTCACGTCGTCATCAATGGACCAACGCGTATCGGAAGCAATAATCATATTTACCAATTCTGCTCGGTCGGAGACGATCCGCAGGACAAAAAGTATGCGAACGAACCGACACGGCTCGAAATCGGTGACAACAACACGATTCGGGAATTCTGCACGATCAGCAGGGGGACGGTTCAGGACGAGGGCGTAACGTCCATCGGTAATGACAACTGGGTCATGGCCTATGTGCACATCGCGCATGATTGTCGCATCGGCGATCATTGCATCTTCGCAAATAATGCGACCCTGGCCGGGCATGTCACGGTCGGAGACTGGGCGATTTTCGCCGGGTTCACCGGCGCCCACCAGTTTTGCCGGATTGGGGCGCATGCGTTTCTTGGTATGTATGCCGGGACCAACCGGGATGTGCCGGCATATACGATGATCGGCGGACAGCCGCCCGCGCCCAAAGGCATCAACTCGGAAGGACTGAAGCGTCGTGATTTCAGTTCGGACCAGATTCGCAACATTCGCAATGCCTATCGGGTGGTGTACCGGAGTGGCCTGAAGCTGGCCGAAGCCATTAGCGAGCTCGAGGGACTGGTCGGCGAACAGCCGGAACTCGAACTTTTTGTCGAGTCTCTGACCGCCTCAGAGCGCGGCATCGTTCGGTAATATGCGCATTGCGCTCGTCGCTGGCGAGGCGTCCGGGGACCTCCTCGGCGCCGGGTTGATACAGGCCATCAGGGCATCGATTCCCGATACCACCTTCGAAGGCGTTGCAGGTCCGGCCATGGTGGATGCTGGCTGTGAATGCATCGAAAATGCCGATGTCCTTGCCGTTATGGGGCTGATCGAGCCCCTGGCACGAATACCTGAACTCCTGCGGCTGCGGCGATCCCTTGTTCGACGCTGGACAGAGGATCCGCCTGACGTCTTTGTCGGAATCGATGCGCCGGATTTCAACCTGGGACTTGAGACTCGCCTCAAATCAGTGGGCGTCAGGACGGTCCACTACGTGTGTCCCTCTGTGTGGGCGTGGCGACAGGGCAGGGTGACCAAGATCGCCAGGGCAGTAGACAAGGTTCTGTGTCTCCTGCCTTTCGAGCGCTCGTTTCTGACGGAACACGGAATCGATGCCGAGTTCGTCGGTCATCCCATGGCCGACAATCTGCCCGGGGGCCCTGATACCGACGCCGCGAGGCAGGCACTGGGACTGTCATCGAAACAGGTCGTCGCCGTACTCCCCGGTAGCCGGATGAGCGAAGTGTCACGTCTCGCGCCGGTCTTTGTTACCGCGGCCGCCATGATCGAGGCCCGTTATCCGGGTGTCGAATTTATTGCGCCGATGGTGTCGCCGGAGATACGGCAGACCGTCCAGGCGCACCTTGATCATGCACGGATTCGGCGTTTTACGCTGGTTGATGGCGATGCAGAATCCGCGATAAGCGCGGCCGATGTGGTCATGCTTGCGTCAGGTACGGCAGCGCTGCAGACGGCATTGCTGGGAAAACCCATGGTTGTCGCGTATCGCCTGGCCGGGATGACTTACGCCATCGTGCAGGCCTTCAATCTGGTCAAGGTGCCTTATGTATCGCTACCGAACCTGTTGACAGAGGAACCGCTGGTACCGGAATTTATACAGGGTGAAGCCACGGCTGCGAATTTGAGCCAGGCCGTCGTCGAACTGCTCGAGCACCCTGAACGATGTGCGGCAATTCGTGCCGCATTCGACAGTTTACGGTCTGACCTGGCGCGTGACGCGGATGCCCACGCCGCCGCCGCAGTTATCGAAACGGCCTGTCGCTGATGCAGCAGTCACTTTTTCCCCGGGGTTCGGGGCCAGTGGCCGGCGTCGATGAGGTGGGCAGGGGGCCGCTGGCCGGTCCGGTGGTGGCCGGTGCGGTCATACTGGATCCGGATCGGGAAATTCCCGACCTGGCGGATTCCAAAGTGCTGACCGAACGCAGGCGTGAGGCACTGGCCAAAGACATTCGCCAGGGTGCGCTGGCCTGGTCTGTAGCCTGGGCCGACGCCCATGAAATCGATCAGCTCAATATTCTACAGGCGACATTCCTTGCCATGCGGCGGGCCATAATCGGGCTTCGGGTTACGCCGGCACGGGTCGAGGTCGACGGCAATCGTTTACCTGACCTCAGGTTCGGTGGTCGTCAGATCGATGGTGCCGCTGTCATCGGTGGTGATGGCCTGGTTCCTGCGATCAGTGCTGCATCGATCATAGCCAAAGTGCACCGCGACGAAATGATGTGTTCGCTGGATGCAATCTATCCGGACTATGGCTTCCGGCGGCACAAAGGATATGGCACTGAGGCGCACCGGGATGCGCTTGGCCAGCATGGTCCCTGTCCGCAACATCGGCGGTCATTTCGTCCAATTTCCTGCCTGTAGTGGATTGAAATTGTACCGCGTTAGGCCGATCATCCTTCTTTGCCCGGGTACGCGCACCGTCCCCTTGATCATCGAGTAACCAGTACTATTTCGTGACCAATCGCTTCGTCCATTTGCACCTGCACACCGAGTTCTCAATTGTGGACAGTACGGTGCGGATCCCGGCATTGGCGGCCCGGGTGGCGTCGAGTGGAATGCCGGCAGTCGCGATGACGGATCAGGACAACCTGTTCGGCCTCGTCAAGTTCTATCGCAAAGCGATGGCCCACGGCGTCAAGCCGATCATTGGCGTTGACATCCGGGTTCGCAATCACGACGAGGAGGACCGTCCGTTTTCCCTGGTCTTGCTATGTCAGGACCGGGAGGGTTACCGGTGCCTGACGCGCTTGGTCAGCCGCGCCTACCTGGAAGGTCAACGTAAAGGTGTGCCGATGGTCGATGCATCTTGGCTTGACCAGGGCAATGCCGAAGGCCTTATCGCACTCTCGGGCGGCATTCATGGGGACATCGGCAGGGCCTTCATGGCTGGGCAGCCGGATCTTGCGGCCGTGCGACTGGCGCACTGGACCCAGGTATTCGGTGATCGCTTTTATATCGAGGTATCCCGGCTCGGACGCCCGGGCGAAGAGGCCTGCCTGCAATCCTCGGTCAAACTCGCAGCGGACGGCGCGGTGCCAGTGGTTGCGACGAACGATGTGCGATTCCTGTCCAGCGACGATTTCGAAGCGCACGAAGCGCGGGTCTGCATCCAGAATGGCAGGACGCTCAATGATACGGACCGGCCGCGAAACTATACCGAGCAACAGTACTTCCGAACCGGCGAGGAAATGTCCGCCCTGTTCGAGGATATTCCCTCGGCGGTACAGAACACGGTAGAGATCGCCAAACGCTGCAACCTGGATCTCAAGCTGGGGGACTCGTACCTGCCGGCTTTCCCGGTGCCGGAAGGACAAACCACGGAAGCGTTCCTGCGAGCGGAGTCGGTACGTGGCCTCGACCGGTTCCTTGCGGCCAAGGCGGTATCAGAAGGTATTGATCCTTCTGATGTCGGCAAGATGGCTGCACCTTATCGCGCACGGCTTGAAGACGAGCTCAAAGTTATCTGCAATATGGGATTTCCAGGCTACTTCCTGATCGTTGCGGACTTCATCGACTGGGCGAAGTCACAAAAGATTCCGGTAGGTCCCGGGCGTGGTTCCGGCGCCGGTTCGCTGGTGGCCTGTGTGCTCGGTATTACCGATCTTGACCCGATCAAATACGATCTACTTTTCGAGCGTTTCCTGAATCCGGAGCGTGTGTCGATGCCGGACTTCGACGTCGACTTCTGTATGGAAGGCCGGGACCGTGTGATTGAATATGTCGCCGAACGCTATGGTCGTGATCGCGTGTCCCAGATCATTACCTACGGCACGATGGCGGCACGCGCTGTCATTCGCGACGTCGGCCGCGTTATGGGTCATCCGTACGGCTTTGTCGACCGTATCGCCAAGCAGGTGCCATTCGAGGTTGGCATGACGCTGGATAAGGCACTGGAGGATGACGATGAGCTGGCGCGAATGGTTCGCGAGGACGAGGAGATCGCGTCGCTGATCGAACTTGCAAAGTCGCTGGAAGGATTGGCGAGAAATGCGGGCAAGCACGCCGGTGGTGTTGTCATCGCGCCGTCTGAACTGACGGACTTCACGCCGCTTTATTGCGAAGACGGTGGCGCCAACCTGGTGACCCAACTCGACAAGGATGACGTTGAGGCGGCCGGCCTCGTCAAGTTCGATTTTCTCGGCCTGAAGACGCTGACGATTATTGATTGGGCCGTACAGACCGTGAACACGCAGGACGCCGATCAGCAGCTCGACATTTCCGCAATCCCGATGGACGATGCGAAGACATTTGAATTGTTGCAGGCCTGCAAGACCCGGGCCGTCTTCCAGCTTGAGTCACGCGGGATGCGCGATCTCGTCAAGCGCATGCGGCCGGACCAGTTTGATGACCTGGTGGCGCTGGTTGCGCTTTTCCGTCCGGGCCCGCTGCAATCCGGCATGGTCGATGACTTCCTGTCCCGCAAACACGACGTCAATAAAGCCGATATCGATTACCTGCATCCCGACCTGACGTCTGTGCTCGAGCCGACCTACGGGGTCATCCTCTACCAGGAACAGGTCATGCAGATCGCACAGGTGCTGGCGGGTTATACGCTGGGCACCGCCGACCTGTTGCGTCGTGCCATGGGCAAGAAAAAGCCCGAGGAAATGGCAAAGCAGCGCGAAGTCTTCCTGGAAGGCGCCACGTCCAGGGGGGTCGCCGCCCCGACAGCGACCAGGATCTTTGATCTCATGGAGAAGTTCGCGGGCTACGGCTTCAACAAGTCGCATTCTGCCGCATACGCGCTGTTGTCATATCAGACGGCCTACCTTAAAGCGCATCATCCGGCCGCATTCATGGCGGCGGTGATGAGTGCGGATCTCGACAACACCGACCGGCTGGTCATGATCAAGGATGATTGTCGCAAGCTCGGGCTCACACTCCACGTGCCGAGCATCAATCGCTCGCTGTATCCGTTCAGCGTCGATGGCGAGGGCGCCATTCTCTATGGTCTTGGTGCGATCAAGGGCGTCGGCAAAGGTGCGGTCGATGCGATCGTTGCCGAGCGCGAAACGAATGGCGAGTTCCGTTCCCTGAACGAATTTTGCCGGCGAATCGACCCGGAAAAGGTAAATCGCCGCTCCCTGGAGGCCATGATCAAGTCGGGTGCCATGGACGACTTCGGATTGTCGCGTCGCCAGCTCATACAGGGATTACCTGAAGCGCTCAAAGGCGCAGACCAGGAAGCGCGCGCGAAGGCAGCGGGACAAAACGACATGTTCGGCATTGCCGAAGTGGAAGCGGCTCCGGATGAGGATATGCAGGAGCGCCAGGAGGAGTGGAACGAACGTGAATTCCTCGCCAACGAGAAAGAAGCCCTGGGCTTGTACCTTACCGGCCATCCCTTTGATTCGGTTCGCCAGGATGCGCATTTTCTCGTCGACGGCAAACTGGTTGATATCGCCTCCGAACCGCCGCCGCAGAACGGGAACGGCGAACGCAACTACGCTCAGCCACGTCGCGACGTCACAGTGGCTGGCCTGATCATGGATGTTCAAAAACGCGGCAATCGAGTCACCGTCGTACTCGATGACGATTCAGGGCGCCTTGAGGTCAGCCTGTTCAGCGAAGCTTTCCAGGAGTTTCGTCACCTGCTGGCCAAAGACGAAATCGTGGTGATATCGGGCGCGCTCCGCTATGACGACTTCATGGGCGCCTGGCAGGTCAACGCGAAGACGGTCATTCATATCGATCGGGCTATCGAATCCCGCGCGAGCAGCATGATTCTCAGTCTCGAGCCCAATGGGCAGGGCACGAATCTGCTACACCGCCTGCACGATGCGCTCCTGCCGTATCGTGAGGGCAATTGTGATGTAGCGGTGCAATATGTCGGTAGCGAGGCCGCTGCCAGGCTCAATCTCGGTCCGGAATGGACAGTCCGTCCCAGCCGCGAATTGCGCGACAAACTGACCGAACTCCTGGGTCGTGACAGCGTGAGATTGCTCTATCTACCTAACCGGGAAATGAGGTAGAGTTTTACCACGATGCCGCTGTCCTCTTATGAGGGCAATGGCGAATTTGTTTGAACGCCATGAAGTTCACAACCAGTCAATGCCGATGGACCTAAAGTTTCTCGAATTCGAACAGCCGATCGCCGAGCTGGAAGCCAGGATCGAAGACCTGCGCTATGTGGGTGATGATTCGGAGCTCAATATCAACGAGGAGGTTGCCCGGCTTACGGCGAAACAGGAATCACTCACAAAGAGCATTTTTTCCAAGCTGAGCGCATGGCAGATCGCACAGGTCGCTCGCCACCCGATGCGGCCCTACACTGCTGACTACCTGGAACTCATCGCGCCGGATTTTCAGGAATTGCACGGCGACAGGATGTACGCGGACGATCCGGCAATCATTGGTGGCATCGGGCGCCTGGATGGACGTCCAGTGATGTTCATCGGTCACCAGAAAGGCCGGGACACCAAGGAGCGCGTCCGTCGCAACTACGGTATGCCGAAACCTGAGGGCTACCGCAAGGCGCAACGGCTGATGCGTATGGCCGAAAAGTTCTCGATGCCCATCGTCACGTTCATCGATACGCCGGGGGCCTATCCGGGCGTCGGCGCTGAAGAACGCGGCCAGAGTGAAGCGATCGCTTACAGCCTGTTCCTGATGGCCAAACTGCAGACCCCGATATTGAGCGTCGTCATCGGCGAAGGTGGTTCCGGTGGGGCGCTGGCGATTGGCGTCAGCGATCGGTTGTTGATGCTGCAATACAGCGTGTACTCAGTGATCTCACCCGAGGGATGTGCCTCCATCCTCTGGAAGAGTGCCGAGAAGGCTGAGGAAGCCGCCGACGCGATGCGAATTACCGCAGACAGCCTGAGTGAGTTCGGCCTGGTCGATGAGATTTTTCCGGAGCCGCTCGGCGCGGCGCATCGTGATCCTGCTGCGATGGCCGAAGTGATCCGCAATGGCCTTCTGAAACACCTGTCTGATATCGACCAGCTGGACACTGGGGAGTTGCTCGAAAAACGTCAGCAGCGTCTGGCTGGCTTCGGTCAATTCAAGGAAACCTGAATCCCCGTTACGGGCAGGACCCATCATGGCCTTTGATTCCGATGTGCTGCTGGAGCGATTGCAGGCACTGACCGGTGGCGTCGGGCCCGCGAGATGGCTGGTGGCATTTTCCGGGGGAATCGACTCCAGTGTTCTTCTGCACGCGCTGGCCAGCGCATCCGATGGAACCCCCGTCGTTGCGATACATATCGATCATGGCTTGCACCCCGACTCCGCCGCCTGGTCGCAGCATGCCGAGACGTTTTCGACCGCACTGGGCGTCGAGTTCATTACCAGGGCCGTCTCGCTCGACCCCAAATTGCCGCAGGGTACGGAGGCGGCAGCGAGAGATGCCCGCTACCAGGCGTTTTACGAATTGGTAGAAGACGACGATTGCCTGTTGAGCGCACACCATGAACGCGACCAGGCGGAGACCCTGTTGCTGAACCTGATGCGGGGCAGCGGGCCGGCCGGGCTGGCGGGTATCGGTGTCACGCAGTCATTTGGCCGCGGGCAACTGCTGCGGCCGATGCTGGGTGTTTCCGGTGATGATATCGCTGCCTATGCATCGGCAGAGGGCCTGACCTGGATTGAGGACCCATCGAACGCGGATACCCGATTCGACCGGAATTTCATTCGGCGCGAGGTCATGCCGCTTCTGCGAACGCGCTGGCCAGCCGTCGACAATCGGTTGATGCAAAGTGCGAGTCTGCTGGAGGAATCGAGCCAGTTGCTTCGTGACCTGGCGGATATCGATATCGAGGCCTGTGGCGATTCACATTCGATGTCTCTCGAGCGAGTGAGTCAGTTGTCCGAGCCTCGGCAAAGGAACCTGCTGCGTCGCGCGGTTCAACGGCGCGGTTTGCCTATTCCTCCGGCGACCCGGTTATACGAGGCAGTCACGGCACTCATTCCCGCCCGCCCGGATGCGCAGCCCGTGGTTCGCTGGCCAGGTGCGGAAATCCGGCGGTACCAGGATCGAATCTTCGTCCAGGCTGCGCTGGGTCCGCGGCCGGACGGCTCGGAGACGCGGCCGATTGCCGAAGGTGACCTGGTCGATCTGGGCGGAGGCCTCGGGCGCCTGCGGCTCGTCCGTCATGGAGGCGAAGGACTTGACCCGGACATCGTGGGGACAGGATTGGAGATCCGTTTCCGGCAGGGCGGCGAGTCGCTTCGCATAGCCGCCGAAGGATCCACGCGAAAACTCAAGAAGCTGCTCCAGGAGGCGGAGGTGCTACCCTGGATGCGCGACCGGCTTCCGCTCCTCTATGCCGGCCATACCCTTGTCGCGGTTGCGGATCTCTGGGTGTCAGCGGATCACATCGCGACCGGGGGTATCGTCATCGACTGGCAGGAAAAACCGGCAATCAAATGCCCGCATTCATTGTGATGACTGCGGTGTTCTGATAACTTGCAACACCGTCTTTAATCAAACGACGGGTCTCTTTCAGGCGTCTTCCGGGTTGGATTAGAAACACGTTCGGGCTGCACAGGAGCGCCGGATTCGTGGTTTTATCCTGACGCCTTGTCTGTTTCCCGACAAGCGAATCTGACTGGCGAATTTTGTATGACATCTTACGTATTCATCACTGGTGGCGTGGTTTCTTCTCTGGGCAAGGGCATCACGTCTGCCTGTCTCG
Organism: uncultured Woeseia sp.; assembly: GCA_964630795.1. Taxonomy (GTDB): domain Bacteria; phylum Pseudomonadota; class Gammaproteobacteria; order Steroidobacterales; family Woeseiaceae; genus SZUA-117. The sequence continues at coordinate 19,046 of CAZVWF010000003.1, forward strand.
GCGCGATCCTGGAGGCGCGCGGTCTGTCGATCAGCATGATCAAACTGGATCCTTACATCAATGTCGACCCGGGCACGATGAGCCCGTTTCAGCATGGCGAGGTTTTCGTCACCGAAGATGGCACGGAAACGGATCTCGACCTGGGGCATTACGAACGTTTCGTCAGGACCACCTGTGGCCGAAACAGTAACTTCACGACGGGCCGTATCTATGAAACGGTAATTGGAAAAGAACGTCGGGGCGACTATCTCGGTGCGACCGTGCAGGTCATCCCGCACATTACCGATGAAATCAAGGACAGTGTGCGTCGTGGCGCGGGTGATGCTGACATTTGCCTGGTCGAAATCGGCGGCACGGTGGGCGATATCGAGTCGCTGCCGTTCCTGGAGGCGATTCGGCAGATGGGTGTGGAGCTTGGACGCGACAAGGTCGTTTACGTCCACCTGACGCTCGTGCCCTACATCGCGACTTCGTCCGAGATCAAGACCAAACCGACACAGCATTCGGTCAAGGAATTACGCTCGATCGGTATTCAGCCGGATATCCTGGTGTGCCGCTCCGAACAGGCGTTGCCGGAAGAGCAGCGACGAAAGATTGCCCTGTTTACGAACGTGCCGGAAAAAGCCGTCATTTCAGCCTACGATGTTGACGATCTGTACAAGATCCCGGCAATCATGCACACGCAGGGGCTTGGAGACATTGTTGCGGATCAATTGTGCCTGGATCTGCCACCCGCCGACCTGTCCGAGTGGCAGGCTATTGTCGATGCCAAGCAAAGTCCGGAAGCGGAGGTGGATATTGCGATGGTCGGCAAATACGTCGATTTGCGGGATTCCTATATTTCACTGTCGGAAGCGTTGCTGCATGGCGGCATTCACACCCGAACGCGGGTAAACATCCATTATTTTGAGTCCCAGGATATCGAAGAAAATGGCGTTGATTGCCTGGCGGACATGGACGGCATTGTCGTTCCTGGTGGCTTCGGTGATCGCGGTGTGGAAGGCAAGGTTGCGACGGTTCGCTACGCCCGGGAGAACAATATTCCCTACCTGGGCATTTGCCTCGGAATGCAGGTCGCGATCATCGAGGCGGCGAGAAACCTGGCTGGCCTGGATGGCGCACACAGCACCGAGTTCGAGCGCGGCACCGAGCATCCTGTGGTTGCGCTGATTACGGAGTGGGAAACCAGTGCCGGTGAACGCGAGGAGCGCAGCGAGGAGTCGGATATGGGCGGTACGATGCGCCTGGGTGCGCAGGAGATCCAGCTGGTCGAGGATTCGCGCGCGGCATCGGTTTATGGCGAGCCGGCCATTCACGAACGGCACCGGCATCGCTACGAGGTCAACAACCTTTATCGCGACAGGCTCGCGGAAGCGGGGGTCCGCTTTTCGGGACTTTCGGTCGACGATCTCGTCGAGATGATCGAGATACCCGACCACCCCTGGTTCATTGCCAGCCAGTTTCACCCGGAATTCACCTCGAATCCGCGTGACGGGCATCCGCTATTCATGAGTTTCATCCGGGCAACTGTGCAGGCGTGTGGTGGCGGTGAGCTGCCCAAGGTTGCCGAGGCATGAAACTCAGCGGCTTCGACGTCGGGCCTGACAAACCGTTCTTCCTGATCGCCGGGACCTGTGTCGTCGAGGGCGAGGCCTCAGCGCTTGAAACGGCCGGCATGCTGAAGGAAATTACCAGCGAGCTTGGCATCCCTTTCATCTACAAGTCGTCCTTCGACAAGGCGAACCGGAGTTCCCGCGATGGTTTTCGCGGACCGGGCATGGAAGAAGGCCTCAGGATCCTGGGTGAAGTTCGTTCGCAGCTCTCGTTACCGGTGCTGACGGACGTCCATGAAGACACGCCAATCGACGAGGTCAGCGACGTCGTTGACGTCCTGCAGACACCGGCTTTTTTGTGCCGCCAAACCAACTTCATCCTGCGTGTCGCGGAGAGCGGTAAACCTGTCAATATCAAGAAAGGGCAGTTTCTTTCGCCCTCGGAAATGCAAAACGTGGTCGATAAGGCCAAATCGACGGGTAATGAAGACATCATGGTTTGCGAGCGCGGTTTTTCATTCGGTTACAACAACCTGGTTTCCGACATGCGCAGCCTGGCCGTGTTGAGAGGTACGGGTTGCCCGGTGATCTTCGATGCCACGCATTCGGTTCAGTTGCCGGGCGGCAAGGGCAGCGCATCCGGTGGTCAGCGCGAGTTTATCCCGGTGTTGGCGAGAGCGGCGACCGCGACCGGAGTTGCCGGGCTGTTCATGGAAACACACGCTGATCCGGAAGCGGCATTGAGTGATGGTCCCAATGCGTGGCCCCTGGAACGGATGCGCGCATTGCTGGAAACACTGCTATCCATTGACCAGGCTGTGAAGAGCGGGAATTTTCTCGAGGCAGAGTTCGGACTTGGTATATAAGAATTCCGGCCGGAGCCGCTTGCATTGCCGTTGTGAGTGACTTTGGCCGTTTGTTTTGCGGAGACACTATGATCGACATTGAGCATATCCATGGCCGGGAAATCCTGGATTCCCGTGGCAATCCGACGGTTGAAGCCGAGGTTCGGCTGGTGGACGGATCACAGGCCCGCGCGGGCGTCCCATCAGGCGCGTCGACCGGTACTCGCGAGGCCGTTGAACTCAGGGACGGGGATTTGGGCCGCTACCTTGGCAAAGGGGTGCAAAAAGCGGTCGCTAACATCAATGGGCCGTTAAAGGATACTTTAACCGTCGAAACGTTTGCGGATCAGAAAGCGCTGGATCAGCGCATGATCGAACTCGATGGCAGTGCCAACAAGGGTAATCTGGGTGCGAATGCATTGCTGGCAATTTCTCTGGCAACGGCCAGGGCAGCGGCGCAGTCTGCCGGCGTGCCCCTGTTCTGCCACCTGGGCAACGGCAATACGATGCCGGTCCCGATGATGAACATCATCAATGGTGGAGCACATGCCGATAACAGTGTCGATATCCAGGAATTCATGATCTTGCCGGTCGGCGCTCCGTCGTTTGGTGAGGCTTTACGCTATGGCGCTGAAATCTTTCACGCCTTGCGGAGCGTCCTGAATGGCAAGGGATTGAACACCGCAGTGGGTGACGAGGGTGGTTTTGCCCCGGATCTGCCGTCGAACCGCGCGGCCCTGGACACGATTGTCGAGGCTGTCGACAAGGTTGGTTTTTCCCTGGGCGACGATATTCTGCTTGGTCTCGACGTCGCGAGCTCGGAGTTTTACGAGGACGGCTGTTATCGGCTGGCGTCGGAAGGGCGGGACTTCGATGCTGCGGGCTTTACCGACTTTCTCGCGGAGCTTGTTGCAAACTACCCGATCATCACGATCGAAGATGGTATGGATGAGGGGGACTGGGATGGATGGCGTCTACTGACGGAACGCCTTGGCAGTACGGTACAGCTGGTAGGCGACGATCTGTTCGTGACCAATACCGATATTCTCGGCCGTGGAATTCGTGAAAATATTGCCAATTCGATATTGATAAAACCCAACCAAATCGGTACCTTATCGGAAACACTTGATGCGATTACTATGGCAGTGGAAGCGGGCTATTCGGCAGTGGTATCACACCGCTCCGGCGAGACCGCAGACAGTACGATTGCCGATATTGCGGTGGGCACTGAGGCGACGCAGATTAAAACGGGATCTCTTTCACGTTCGGATCGAATCGCCAAGTACAACCAGCTCTTGCGCATCGAAGAGGCTTTGGGGAGCGACGCGGCTTATGCCGGTCGCGACGCCTTCTCAGTGAAGGCTTGAGTCCGGAGACGGGCGACGTTTGCTTGGGGTAATGATCGCTTGAATACACGATGGATAATGCTGGTGCTGGCCATTGCAGGACTCGCGATGCAAGCCCAGTTGTGGTTATCGGATACCGGTTTCCGTAAGACCCGCGATTTGCGTGACGCGGTCCTCGCTCAGCGCACAGAGAATGACGAGCTGCGTGCACGCAACCGGGCGCTTGAAGCCGAGGTGGTCAATCTCAAGCACGGCCGCGAGGCGGCGGAAGAAAGAGCCCGGACAGACCTTGGCATGATCGGTCGGTCCGAGACGTTTTTCCAGGTAGTCCCTGCAACTGGCGACAATCTGGTCGTCGATGCACAACCCTGAGTTTCACCTCCCCGACTGGGCGCGTGCCCACGGCAGCCCGCTGTTCCAGGGGCAGATCAAGAAGACACCCGACGATTTCCGTGTAGAAGAAGTGCTGGGCTTTGTGCCCACCGGTGAAGGCGAGCATGACTTCCTGCGTATCGAAAAGACAGATTCGAATACGGGCTGGGTCGCGCGTCAGCTGGCCGCGCACGCGGGGGTTACTGCGAGAGACATTGGTTACGCAGGACTCAAGGACCGTCGCGCAGTTACAACGCAGTGGTTCAGTGTTCGGCGGCCTGCTGGTGACGGGACTGACTGGTCCACGCTGCAGGTAAACGGGGTCAGGCTTCTCGAGCATACGCAGCATCGTCGCAAGCTCAAGACCGGCGCTCACGCAGGTAATCGATTTCGAATTGTCGTGCGAGGCATTCCAGGTGACCGTGGGCAAGTCGACGAACGCCTGGCAGTCATGCGCGCGTCAGGTGTACCGAATTACTTCGGACCGCAGCGATTCGGGCGACATGCGCATAACCTGGCGCTGGCCGGTGAGGTATTCGAAGGCAAGCGGATGAAAAGAGATCGGCGGAGCATTGCTATTTCGGCGGCGCGCTCGTTTATCTTTAATGAGGTCCTTTCTGCACGCGTCGCGGGAGGAAGCTGGAGCAGGCTTGTGTCCGGCGAACCCGCAAACCTTGACGGCAGTGCCAGCATCTTCGTGCCGACGGGGGAGGACGACTCGTTGATTACCCGTCTGCAGACGCTGGATATTCATCCGACCGGCCCGCTCTGGGGCGCTGGCGGAACGTCAGTAACTGGTGAAATTGCGAACCTGGAACGGACGATGGCCGACGAACACCGTATGCTGGCATCCGGCCTGGAACGTCTGGGTGCGCGTCCGGCCCGGCGGGCATTGAGGCTGAGCGTTCATGACGTCGACTGGTCGATATCCGGCGACAGGTTCGAGATCGGGTTTCATCTGGGTAAAGGGAGTTTCGCAACAACCGTGTTGCGAGAACTGATGACGACAATTGATGACAATCATTCATGACTAAGCGAGTGTTTCGGTTCCTGGCGCTCCCTGTGCTGCTGGCTGGCGGTGTTGCCGCCGCGCACCTGATTCCCGGCATCGACGGATCGGAGGTCGAGCGGAATATCCGGGACTCGCTGCACATCATCGGTTTCGCCGGCGTGGCGGGACTGATCTTCCTCCTGGTGCCACTCGGTCGGTTCGGGAAGTCGCTGGTCGCCTTTGCCGGCGCGGTGGTGCTGGGCGCACTGGCTGAGTATGGACAGTTGCTGGCCGGCTTCACGTTCAGCCCGGAGGATATCGTCAGGGACGCAGTTGGTGCGGGTCTCACGATCGTTGGTCTCCTGCTGTGGACCACGACAATCTCACGCGGGTTTCGGGTGGTCCTCCGGGTATTCGCCTGCGTGCTGGTCATCGGCGTTTTCGCGCCTTTCACTTACTGGAGCACGGTGTTCCTGAGTGAACGCATGAAGGCGCCTGTGGTGATGGACTTCGAGGGACGTTTCGCGCACTACTACTACGCCGTGACCAATGCGAAAATGTCGCTCATAACGGGGTCTGGTGCCGACCACGCCACCGGTAATCATGCGATCGAACTAACCTTGACTCGTGCCCAGCGGAGCGGTGTTCTGATTTCAACCGCGATGCATGACTGGCAGGATTTTACCTGGCTCGTTTTCGATGCCCGAATCGTCAGTGGCAATGATTCTCTGGTCAGTGTTCACCTGAATGACTACGACAGCATCGGTCACCTGGTCGACGCTCAAGCCGGCATGGTGACAGTGACCGGCGCTGGTTCCAGCTACCGCGTACCACTGCACGAGGTCATCAAAGAGGCTGGTCGCTCCGATGACGCCGATGATATTCGCCAGGTGGCTCTGTTAGCCAGGAGTCGGCACCGGGGTACGGTTCTTCGAATCGATAACCTGCGCCTGGAGTGAGTCGCGCCACTGCAGAAACATCAATACTCTGGTCAGTCCTTCCCGAGTAGCACGTAAACGGCACCGGTACCGCCGTGCACTTGTCGTGTCGATACGAACGCCAGAACCTCGTTCCAGCGTCTTAGCCAGTTGTTCACCTTGCCCTTCAGGACCGGACCGCGCTGGCCGGAACCCAGTCCCTTTCCATGCACCACTCGCACGCAGGTGTGGCCGCGGTAGACCGACTCGTTAATAAACGCCCGAAGTTCCGCCTTTGCCTCGGGTACGGTCATGCCGTGCAGGTCGATCTCATTCTGGACTGCAAAGTTGCCGCGACTGAGTTTGCGCATCGTCCGGCGACCGACGGACGGGCGATGAAAACGCAGGGCCTCGCCGGCCCCCGTTTCGATGTCGTCGATGTCCGCCTCCAGGCTCTCCTTCAGGACTGACTGTTCGTCGTCTCGCCGGAACCGGGCCCGGGGCGCAGGTTTCGGTTTGTAGTGCGGTGCCCGAACGTCTTGCTCAAGCGGCGGGATGTCGCGCATCGCCTGGCGAAAGGCACTGACATCCTCATCTGTTGTATCGTCGTCTTCCATGGACCCGGTCGCCTTGTAACGCTATGGCAGGAGGGAAACATTGAGTATAGTGAGCGCGCCTTATCTCGAACAATAAATACCGTGAAAATTCTCGTCAGTAATGATGACGGCTACCTCGCCACAGGCATCAATGCATTGGCGGCCGCATTGTCAGAAATCGCCGATGTCATCGTTGTCGCCCCGGAGCGCAATTACAGTGGTGCGAGCAATTCCCTGACCCTGCACGCGCCGCTGCGCGTCCACGAAGTCGAGCAGGATCGCTATTTCGTTACGGGTACACCGTCGGACTGCGTTCACCTGGCGCTGTCAGGCTTTCTCGATGAGGATCCCGATATCGTCGTATCCGGCATCAATCATGGCGCCAACCTGGGCGATGATGTGATCTATTCGGGCACGGTCGCCGCGGCCATGGAAGGTCGATTTCTCGGCTTGCCGGCGATCGCCGTGTCTCTGGTCGGGCGGCACGCGAAGCATTTCGACACGGGTGCGCGGGTCGCCGCCGAGCTCGTCAGGAAACTGCAGAAAGAGCCATTGCCGAAAGACATCATGCTGAACGTTAACGTGCCCGATCTGCCTTACGAGGAACTTGGCGGCATTGTATCGACCCGGCTGGGTTTTCGTCACCGGTCCGAACCGCTTGTACCGATGGACGATCCCCGGGGTAAGCGCATCTACTGGATTGGGCCGGCCGGGGAGGGTCAGGATGCCGGTCCGGGCACCGACTTCGAGGCCATAGAGCGTGGCGCGGTCGCCGTTACACCGTTGAAAGTCGACCTGACGCGCCATGAGTCGCTTCCACGCCTGACGGAATGGCTCGCGACCTGATGCAGCAAAACCATGACAGGCGCGGTATCGGCATGACCAGCGCCCGGACCCGGGACAGGCTGGTTCAACGCTTGAAGGAGCACGGGATTCGATCGAATGCCGTCCTCGAGCAAATCCGGAACGTACCGCGCCACCTGTTTGTCGATGAAGCGCTGGCCAGCCGCGCGTACGAGGATACGGCGCTGCCGATCGGGCTTGGGCAAACGATCAGCCAGCCCTATGTCGTGGCGCGGATGACAGAGGCGCTCCTGGACGGATTCAAAGGCGAGAAGGTGCTTGAAATAGGCACGGGTTGTGGTTACCAGACCGCGGTGCTGGCCCCATTGATCAAGCAGATATACACGGTTGAACGGCTGCGGGAGCTGCAAAACAAGGCCAAACAGCGCCTGCGCGAGCTGGACATATACAACGTTCAGTTCAAGCCAGGTGACGGCTGGGAGGGCTGGGCCAAGTACGGTCCCTATGATGGCATTCTCGTCGCTGCAGCAGCGCCGGAGCTGCCGGAAAAACTGCTGGAACAGCTGGCACCGGGTGGTCGCCTGATCATGCCGGTCGGCCCTTCCGGGCGGCAGCAACTGGTGATGGTGACGCGTCGCGGCGACCACTATGAGCAAGTGTCACTCGGTGCGGTCAGCTTCGTGCCACTGGTGAAGGGTAAATAACAGCGCTCTATTGCCGGTTGGGTAAGATAAATGGCAATTAAAACAGCATGTTGTTTATACTACTTAGATAGAATTCTGGCATCTGGAGCGGGATCGCTCCAGGCCGAAGCTTGGGACAATCGGTAATGCGACTCTTCGGACCTTTGTATGAAAGGGTGATCGGCTGGGCGCGACATCCGCACGCGGAACGCTATCTGGGCGCTCTCAGTTTCGCGGAGTCGTCGTTTTTTCCGATTCCACCGGACGTCATGCTGGCACCCATGTGCCTGGCCGAGCGGCGGCGCGCCTGGCGATTCGCGACCGTGACGACCGTGACTTCGCTGCTGGGCGGGGTTGCGGGCTATGGGATCGGATACTACTCGTTCGAGGCCATCGAGCCCTGGTTGCGGGAATCGCACTATTGGTCCGCGTACCTTCAGGGCAAAGCCTGGTTTGATACCTGGGGCGTCTGGGCGGTGTTTGTCGCCGGGTTCTCGCCCATCCCTTACAAGATTTTTACGATCTCGGCAGGCGTCGCGGCCCTGAGCTTCCCGGGATTCGTGATCGCGTCGCTGATTGGTCGTGGCGCAAGGTTCTTCCTGGTGGCCGGACTGATCGTCGCGGGCGGCCAGCGGATGGAAGAGCTGATCCCAAAGTATGTCGAGCGCATCGGTTGGGCGGTGGTAGCGATCGTTGCGGCCGTCGGCGTTTTCCTGTCGATCGGGGACTGAGCGCGTAATGCGAAGATTTCGCACATGCCTCTTCCTGGTGATCATCACTGTGCTGGCGGGTTGCAGCCACGCACGCTACAGCTACACACCGGGACAAAGTCACGTGGTCCGAAGTGGCGAGACGCTGTCGACGATCGCCTTTCGCTATGGCAAGGACTATCGAGATCTCGCCCGCTGGAACGGACTGGGAGACGGGTCGCTCATCTATCCAGGACAGGTGATTCGGCTAACGGGCCCGTCAGGCGGCACCGCCACCGGTCGTTCTGCCCGCGAGGCACCGTCGCCCAAGCGGGTAATGCCGCCGCCGGCGAATGACCCGTCACCGAGGTGGGTGTGGCCGACGAGCGGCCGGGTTGTCGCGGAATTTGATGCAAAACAAGGTGCTGGAACCGGTCTGGCCATTGCCGGGAGGGCGGGGCAGTCGGTGCGTGCAGCGGCTTCGGGTCGAGTCGTGTATTCGGGTGGTGGACTAATCGGATATGGGCAGCTTATTATCGTCAAACATAACGACACCTACCTGAGTGCCTACGGGCACAACGCGTCGCTGCTGGTACGGGAAGGTGAAATAATAAAACAGGGCCAGCCCATAGCGACCATGGGTGAGGGGCCGGGGCAGTTGCCGCGTCTGCATTTCGAAATCAGGCGAAACGGCAAGCCGGTGAACCCGCGACAGTTTCTGCCTGCGAAATAACCGGCCAGACCGCAATTCTGCGGCGAGATAGCTTTCCCGGTGACATGAGGGGAACTAAGGTGGGCGAGATGCGCGCCTCTGAAGATTCACCCGATGAGCGTTCTAAAGGTAACGCTGAGGTCCCGTTGCGTGCCACATTATTGACCTCAGCGGCACGCAGAAACGGTTCTTCGACCGCTCGTTCCACGTCCCATGACGCGACTTCCCTCTACCTGAGCGATATCCGCATTTCCAGGCTGTTGACCGCGGACGAGGAAAAGCAATACGGGCGGCGCGTCCAGAAAGGCGACGAAGCGGCGCGGCACCACATGATCGAGAGCAACCTGCGCCTGGTCGTCAAAATCGCTCGTCGCTACCTGAATCGGGGGTTGCCGTTGCTGGACCTGATTGAGGAAGGCAATCTCGGACTGATTCACGCCGTCAAGAAATTCGATCCGGAACGCGGCTTTCGATTTTCGACGTATGCCACCTGGTGGATTCGTCAATCGATCGAGCGCGCGATCATGAACCAGGCTCGAACGGTTCGTCTTCCGACTCACATCGTCAAGGATATCAATTCGGTTCTGCGTGCCGCGCGGCGCCTGCGACAGCAGCAGGAGACCCGGCCGACACCCGCCGAGATTGCGGGGCACCTGGACCGTTCGGTGGAGGAGGTCGAGCGACTGATTGGGCTTCACGAACGCGTGACCATTGGTTCTACCAGCCCCGCTGGTTCTGATGACGAAAGAGACCTCCTCGAGACCTTGCCAGCGTCGGCCGATGCGGAACCGTCGGTGCAAGCGCAAGATGATGGCGTCTACGAAATCCTCGATCATTGGGTCTGGGAGCTGAGCGACAAACAACGCAAAGTCGTTGAGCGACGCTTCGGCCTGCACGGGTGCAGGCGGCTTACCCTGGAAGAAATCGGCCGCGAGATTGGCGTGACGCGCGAACGTGTCCGCCAGATTCAAATAGAAGCCCTGCGCAATCTCAAAAAGATGCTGAAAAGCCACGGCATCGATTCGTGCGCCGTATTTGATTAATCGATCAGAAGCACCGCGGCGACATCCCGATCTTCGCTGACCAGGATATTGAAAGTCCTGCACGCGGCAGGCGTATCCATTGTTTCGAAGCCAATGCCCTTGCGAGCCAGGTCGAACACGACATCCCTGGGCGGCAGTACGGTATTCCAGCCGGTGCCGAACAGGATGATTTCCGGCGCCTGGTCGATCAGGTCGTCGATATCCGTCGTTGACAGTTGGCCTGGCTTGGCAGGCACGAAGCCGCGCTGCACCGTGTCACGAAACAGGACGATATTCTCGGAGATATCTTCCTCGCCCACGCGGATTCGGCCCTGCTCGACGTGCCGGATCGTGACGGCAGTCGGCATTTCCCTGGAAAACTTCATGGCCGAATTATTACTCATAATCGCCGGGACCAGTACACTTCATATTTTCCTGATTGGGCTGCCCGACGAGCATGAATGAGGTGATCGTTGTCTTTCCGCACGCCGGCGTGCCGGACGCATTGCCAGTACGCCAGCGGCGCTGGCTGGCGCGCGGAGCCGTCCAGGCAGTGCGGGATACCGCCGAACCACTGGACCAGGTCCTAAAGGCGCTCGGCTTGCCGGGCGTCGGGACGGGGCATGCTGCCTTGCGCGTCCTGGGGGAAACGGGTGCAGCGCCTGGCGACTGGGTAGCTGCCGCCGATCCCATCCTGTTGATGCCTAGACTCAGGGATGTCGTGGCGCAAAAGATTCCCGGGGCGCTGGTGCCCGATGAAGACCTCGAAGGGATCATCGAGACCGCGCAGTCAGTGTTGGGAGCCCCGGGAACCATCCGGTTCAGGAAACCGGGCCGGTCCGCTTACCTGGTCTCGAGCGAGCCCATGCCAACGCCCCCTGTTTCGCCCGGACCCCTGCATGGACTTCGCCCGGACGTTTTCTTGCCCGAGGGTCCGGAGGCACGGTCTTTTCACCGTCTTCACAGTGAGTTGCAAATGCTGCTGCACGATCACCCGGTCAATCGACGACGCGCAGAAGCGGGGCTGCCGGCAATCAGTGGTCTCTGGATATGGGGGGGCGGTACTACGCCGGCCAAAGTGCCGCAGGTGTTGCCAATGCTATTCGGCGATGACCCGCTTTTCAGTGGTTACTGGCAACACGCCGGCGGATATCGTGCGTCCTGGCCCGGCAGTTTGTTGCAGTGCCTCGAATCCTCGGCTGACACTGCTGTGGTCAACATCCCGGAATCCGGCGATGGGGGGCTGGATGCGGCAGCCATAGCAGTCGTTGATGAAATTATCACGCTCATGAAGAATGGCCGGCTTCGACAGGCGACGATGTTTTTCGGTAACGAATTGCGCGCGCAACAAAGTCGATACGATCACCTCAAGGTATGGCGCAAGGTCCCCGATGTATTGAATAGAGATGTCGCCGATGAATAAACAAAAAGCTCGACCCGTCAGCGTGCGGCCGCCCGTCGCCGATATCACTGCATTGACCGAGGCCGGAGTCGATCCGGTGTTGCAGAGAATCTACGCGGCGCGCGGTGTCCGAAGTGCGGAGGAACTGGACTACGGGCTTGGTGGAATTCTCCCCGTCAGCTCATTGTCGGGTATTGGTGAAGCGGTCGCGTTGCTGCTTACGCATGTCGACAAGCGCATTACGATCGTCGGCGATTTCGACGCTGATGGCGCGACGAGTACAGCACTGGTCCTGCGCTGTCTGCGCGCATTCGGTATCAACGATGTCAGTTACCTCGTCCCGAATCGTTTCCGGTTCGGTTATGGCCTTACGCCGGAAATCGTCAGGGTTGCGGCTGAGCGGCAGCCGGATTTGCTGATCACCGTCGACAACGGGGTGTCGAGTATCGAAGGTGTCGATGTTGCGCATCAGCTCGGTATGAAAGTCTTGATTACCGACCACCATCTGCCCGGCGCCGAATTGCCCGCGGCCGATGCCAACGTCAATCCGAACCTGGTCGGGAGCACATTCGGCAGCCCCAATCTTGCGGGCGTAGGTGTGGCTTTTTACTTGATGGCGGCGCTCGGACGTGCGCTGGAAAATAGCGGCCGGGCCGGGGCAGCACGGTTACCGGCAAAATACCTGGATCTGGTTGCGCTGGGCACGGTCGCTGATGTGGTTCGCCTCGATCACAACAATCGCATCCTGGTTAACCAGGGGCTGGCAAGAATTCGCGCCGGCCGGGCGGTTCCTGGTATCACGGCATTATTCAACCAGGCTCGCCGCTCCGCAGCGCGAGCGGTCAGTACCGATCTGGGTTTTGTTGCGGGACCTCGCCTGAACGCGGCAGGCCGCCTCGAGGATATGTCTGTTGGTATCGAGTGTTTGTTGACGGATGACGTAAACGTTGCGGCCGGATTCGCGATGCAACTCGATGAGATCAATCGGGCACGCAAGGATATCGAAGCCCGGATGCGTGACGAGGCCTTCGACTATGTGGACGCGATGGATGCGAGTAACCTGCCACCCTGTGTCTGCCTTTATAACGAGAGCTGGCACCAGGGCGTTGTTGGACTGATTGCTGCGCGGGTGCGCGAGCGTTGCGATCGACCGGCCATTGCTTTCGCGCGTGAAAAAGCCGGGCTATTGAAAGGATCCGCAAGGTCTGTCCCGGGGGTTCATGTGCGTGACCTGCTGGAGGCCGTGTCGACGATGGCGCCCGGGCTGATCGAGCGATTCGGGGGGCACGCGATGGCCGCTGGGTTGAGCCTTGCCGAGGAAAACTTCGCCCGGTTTTCCGAGCTGGCCGGTCAGGCGCTCAACGATCGATACCCGGATGCCGATTTCAGTGGCACGATCCTGACAGACGGCGAGCTGAAAGGGGAATCGCTGAGTCTCGAGTTCGCACGTATGCTTCGCGAAGGCGGGCCCTGGGGGGCGGGTTTTCCCGAGCCGGTCTTTACCGGTGAGTTCAATATCGTCGAGCAACGAACCGTGGGTGAGAATCATCTGAAAATGCGTGTTCAGCCAGGAATGGGCGGTAAGCCGATTGATGCGATCGCATTCAACCAGGCCGGGCCTGCCTATCGCGGTCCGGTGCAGCTGACCTACCGACTCGATGTTAACGAGTATCGTGGATTCGAGAATCCCCAGTTAATCGTGGAGCAGATCGTGAATATTCAGGCGGCGCCGTGATAACATCCCGCGACTTTTGAACCGGCGATGCCGATAAACGCGCCAGTGGCAATGACATGGAAACCAGTCAGATCAGGCAAAGAATTGAGAACCTTGCGGAACGCACCGGTGCGTTAAGGGGGTACCTTTGACTATGACGGCAAGTCGGAGCGACTGACCGAGGTTCAGCGCGAGCTTGAAGAGCCGGACGTATGGAATGAGCCGGACCGCGCGCAGGCGCTCGGGCAGGAGCGGGCTCAGCTCGAAAGCGTCGTGGTTACCCTGGATACGCTGGGTGCCGGTATCGCGGACGCTGGTGAGTTGCTCGAAATGGCCGCCGAAGAATGTGATGAGGCGACCGTCTCCGAGCTTGTCGCAGACCTTGATGGTTTTGAACAGCAATTAGCCAGCCTGGAGTTCCGGCGGATGTTCTCCGGCGAACTCGACGCCAATGATGCGTTTCTCGATATTCAGTCCGGCGCCGGTGGCACGGAAGCACAGGACTGGGCCGAGATGTTGCTCAGGATGTACCTTCGCTGGGCCGAAGCGCATGGCTTCAAGGCTGAAATCATCGAGGCGTCTGCCGGTGAGGTGGCTGGCCTGAAGAGCGCGACGGTCAGGGTTGCAGGCGAATACGCATACGGCTGGCTGCGAACTGAAACCGGTGTGCATCGACTGGTTCGCAAGTCCCCCTTTGATTCCGGGAACAGGCGGCATACGTCTTTCGCATCCGTGTTCGTGTCACCGGAAGTCAACGATGACATCGACATCGAAGTCGACCCTTCCGATCTGCGCATCGATGTCTATCGCGCCAGCGGTGCGGGCGGGCAGCATGTCAACCGCACGGAATCCGCGGTCCGAATTACGCACCTGCCGACCAATATCGTCGTGCAGTGCCAGAATGATCGTTCGCAACACAAGAACAAGGCGACGGCAATGAAGCAGCTAAAGGCCAGGCTCTATGAACTCGAGTTGCAGAATCGGCGTGCGAAGGCGTCGGAAGTCGAGGACAGCAAGGCGGATGTCGGCTGGGGAAGCCAGATTCGCTCCTACGTGCTTGACCAGAGCCGCATCAAGGATTTGCGCACGGGCGTAGAAACCGGTAACACTCAGGCAGTGCTGGATGGCGCACTGGACAATTTTATCGAAGCCAGCCTCAAACAGGGACTCTAAGTGGCGGAAGAAAAATCCAAGCGGGACGAAAATACGCTGATTGCGGAACGTCGCCGTAAGCTCGATGCATTGCGTGAAGCAGGTAATGCGTTTCCGAACGATTTTCGTCGTAACGCGCTGGCTGAAGAATTGCGGCAAAGCTATGACCGGCACGAGGACGAACAGCTGCGGGAAGAGGATGTGCACGTCTGCGTATCCGGGCGGATGATGGCAAAGCGCGTGATGGGCAAGGCCAGTTTCATCAAGTTGCAGGACCGTACCGGGCAAATCCAGGTGCGGCTCGAACGTGATCGGCTGCCGGACGGCGTTTACGCTGCCTTCAAGAAGTGGGATGTCGGCGATATCCTCGGTGCGTCGGGGACGCTGTTCAAGACAAAAACCGGCGAGCTGACTGTGATGGCAGAAGAGCTTCGCTTGCTGACGAAGTCATTGCGGCCGCTCCCCGAAAAATTTCATGGGCTGAGCGACCAGGAGACGCGATACCGAAGACGGTATCTCGATCTCATCATGAATGAGGACAGCCGCGATATTTTCCGCAAGCGGTCGGCCGTCATCGCCTATATTCGCGCCTTCCTCGATGCACAGGACTACCTGGAAGTCGAAACGCCGATGATGCAGACGACGGCCGGCGGCGCAATCGCCCGGCCTTTCACCACGCATCACAATTCGCTCGATATGTCGTTGTTTCTGCGTGTCGCGCCGGAACTTAATCTCAAGCGGCTGACGGTTGGCGGCTTCGAGCGGGTCTATGAGATCAACCGCAATTTCCGCAATGAAGGCGTTTCGACACAGCACAATCCTGAATTCACGATGCTCGAACTGTATCGTGCCTATGCGGATTACGAAGACCTCATCGCGATGATCGAGGCGATGTTGAAAGGCATGTCGCAGTCGATTCTGGGCACGGAGCAGGTAGACTACCAGGGCGAACACTACGACTTCGGGAAGCCTTTTGAGCGCATGACTGTCGAGGAGGTTGTCTTGAAGTACAACCCGGAGTTCGATCCTGCAAAACTACGGGACCGGGACTACCTGGCGGATTTCGCCCGCAAACTGGGTATCAGCGTGGAAGACGGTTACGGCAGTGGTAAATTGCTGATCGAAATCTTCGAGAAGACGGGCGAGGATCAGCTGCGTCAGCCAACCTTCGTGATCCAGTACCCGACCGAAGTGTCGCCCTTGTCCCGGCGCAACGACGACGATCCCTTCGTAACCGATCGCTTTGAACTCTTTATTGGTGGGCGGGAAATTGCCAACGGTTTTTCGGAATTGAATGATCCGGAGGACCAGGAAGCGCGTTTCCGGGCGCAGGCGACCAATCGGGAGGCGGGCGATGAAGAGGCGCTGCAATATGATGCAGATTACATTCGCGCGCTTGAATATGGATTGCCTCCGACGGCAGGACTCGGTCTCGGGGTCGATCGCCTGGTGATGCTGCTGACGAATTCACCGTCCATTCGCGACGTGCTGTTATTTCCCCACATGCGCCACGAAGCGACGTCCTGATCGGGCCAGCCCAGGGCTCGTGCTTACCCGTATCAAACCGACCGGTGTTTTACGGGTCGGCGTCGTCGCCGGGTGGGTCCGTCGAGGCAGGCAATGGCTCCGCTGCCTTATTCTCTGTTGATTTTTTCCGGGGCGTGAATGCCAGGTGCGATTGGTTTGTCGGGGCGCAATAGCCAATCGGGAAATCAGGAAGCACGCCGTTCTATACTGCAAACGGACCAGCTGCAGGGCGCAAAGACGATATTTGGCGTATACGGGCGGTCGGTGGTGTGCAGGTTGTCACCGAAGCACAGCCCCAAGGCGACGGGCGCTAGAGCGAGTACGGGAGCGGTTGAGGCTCGATCCTCACGTCGCCGACTTGAAGCACCTGTTCGTGGTGATCGATGGGCGTAACGGCCAGCAAATCCCGACCGACGACATTGACGACGCTGCCGATATTGCGTTCGCCATCGGAAACGTCGGCGCCTACGTCGATATCATCGTTGCTGGCGATGTAGCGCATCATTCTGCGCTTGCTCTTCCCGCGGTGTTCGGTGCGGGCGACAATTTCCTGACCTGTGTAGCAGCCTTTGGTGAAACTGATCGTATCCAGTTTGTCCAGGTTCAGCATGTGAGGCGTGAATGCTTCGGTGTTCCGGGCGTCGATGTGAGGAATGCCGGCTTCTATCAGTGCCAGCGGGTCGCATTCATCGGGTGCGAGCAACCGGCTTCCGTCACCTTCGCTAATGCTCATCTCGACTTTCGAGCGAAAGCGATACATCAGTAAAGTCTTGTGGACTTTGTCGAGCATATCGGCAGGGATGATCATTGCGATGCCGCTTTCGGTCGCCACCAGCCGGGCGACAACAATCACCCGTCCCCCGGCCGTGCACCACGCGGCCAGCAATCGATCGGCCCCGTCCAGCCGTGCAACATCCTGCGTGAGTTGGCCCTGCAAAAATTCGACGGCATCCGCACCGCTAAAGTCAATTACTCTGTACAACTCGATATCTACCTCTGGCATACTTCGCGGATGACTGACGAAACCCGTGAAACACCTGTTCCTGAGGGCGCCGCTGTCAATCCCGACGACGAGAGTCGTAATGATAACGCGGACCCGCTGTCCGGGGCGCGTGTTCGGGAAAAAGAGATCGGTGGTCGAGGTGGGCCGGATCCGACCCGCTATGGCGATTGGGAGAAAAACGGCCGTTGCATCGATTTTTGATGTCGATTTGCGGCCGGGAAATGCTTAGGGAAGGCAGTCAATGAGTACAGAAGAGCGTCCGCTCTCACCACACCTGTCAATCTATCGCTGGCCTGTCACGATGACCTTGTCGATCCTTCACCGGATGACCGGGGTTGCGCTGTCGGTCGGTCTGATCGTTTACGTGTTGTGGCTGGAATCGATTGCCTACGACTTCATCCCGTTTGAGGGCGTCGCAGCCGTCATGAGCAGTTGGACAGGCCAGCTCATGTTACTCGGGTGGTGTTTTTCCTTCTTTTTTCATCTATGTAATGGTGTCCGCCACCTGGTGTGGGACACCGGCCGCTTGTTCGAGAAAAAACAGGTGGATCAGTCGGCATGGGTCGTGCTGATCGCGAGCATCGTGCTCACAGCCGTCTACTGGATTACATTTTAGGAGCCCGGGTATGCCCTTACGATCGCCATTGTCCTGGGCACTTGGATCGGGATCTGCCAGGGAAGGTACAGATCACTGGTGGATGCAACGCGTTACTTCCGTTGCGCTCCTCTTGCTCGGCGCCTGGTTCCTGATCAGCGTTCGCGGTGTCGTCAGTTTCCAGGAAGCGGATCTCTATGCCTGGGTCGCATACCCCGTGAATGCTGTGATGTTGCTGTTATTGTCGGTCACTCTGAGCTGGCACTCGATGCTCGGCGTGCAGGTGGTCATTGAGGACTACGTGCATGGACCGGCGATCAAGGTTGTGTCCCTGGTGCTCAACAAGTTCGTGCATGTCTTTTTTGGTCTAGCGGCCGTCTTTGCGGTATTGACCGTGTCCCTGGGTGGTTCTGCATGAGCGACTACGAATTTGTCGATCATTCCTGCGACGTTGTTGTCATAGGTGCCGGCGGTGCCGGTCTGCGCGCGACCTTGGGGCTCGCCGAAGCGGGTTTCCGAACTGCCTGTGTTACCAAGGTATTTCCGACTCGCAGTCATACCGTTGCTGCGCAGGGCGGAATCAGTGCGGCGCTTGGCAACATGGGCGAGGACGACTGGCGCTGGCATATGTACGACACGGTCAAAGGGTCGGACTGGCTTGGCGACCAGGATGCGATCGAGTACATGTGCAAGGAAGCACCGGATGCGGTCATCGAACTCGAACATTACGGCGTACCGTTTTCGCGTACCGAGGATGGCAGGATTTATCAGCGCCCTTTCGGCGGTATGACGACCCGTTACGGCGAGGGGACAGCCCAGCGCACCTGCGCGGCTGCGGATCGAACCGGGCACGCAATGTTGCACACGCTTTACCAGCAATCGCTAAAGCATGATGCCGAGTTTTATATCGAGTACTTTGCCGTTGATCTGATCATGGAGGACGGTGCTTGCCGTGGCGTGGTGGCCATCGATCTTGCCACCGGTCGTTTGCACCGCTTTCGATCGCACCAGGGCATTCTCGCGACGGGAGGCTACGGCCGGGCCGATTTCTCCTGTACCTCGGCACATACCTGCACGGGCGACGGTAATGCCATGGTGTTGCGTGCCGGGCTGCCATTGCAGGACATGGAGTTTGTCCAGTTTCACCCAACGGGTATCTATGGGGCCGGTTGCCTGATCACCGAAGGTGCGCGAGGTGAGGGCGGTTACCTGACGAACTCAGAGGGCGAACGATTCATGGAGCGGTATGCGCCGAATGCCAAGGACCTGGCTTCGCGCGACGTTGTTAGCCGGTCGATGACCATTGAAATTGGCGAGGGTCGTGGCGTCGGTGGCGAGCAAGACCATATTCACCTGCACCTTGAGCATCTCGGTCCGGAAGTGATCGATGAGCGGTTGCCCGGCATAGCTGAGTCGGCAAGAATATTTGCGGGCGTCGACGTCAATAAAGAGCCCATACCCGTGTTACCGACTGTCCATTACAACATGGGCGGTATTCCAACCAACTACGCAGGCGAGGTCGTCACCCTGAAAGACGGTGACCCTGAATCGGTTGTTCCCGGTCTCATGGCCATCGGCGAGGCAGCCTGCGTATCCGTGCACGGTGCCAACCGGCTGGGTTCCAATTCATTGCTGGACCTCGTCGTATTCGGCCGTTCGGCCGCTCATCATTGTACCGACACGATGAAACCGGGCGCTCGACACAAGGAACTGCCGGTCGACGCGGGACAGAACAGTGTCGAACGAATCGATACCCTGCGTAACGCGGATGGTGCGCGCGGCACGGCCGGGATTCGCCTGGAAATGCAGCGCATCATGCAGGGTCATGCTGCCGTATTCCGAACAGGTGAATCGCTGGACGAAGGTGTTGAAAAGCTGAGGACCACCTACGAAAGCTTTGCGGATGTATCCGTCGCGGACCGCTCACTGATCTGGAATACCGATCTCATTGAAACCCTGGAGCTCGAAAACCTGCTGCAGAACGCACGCACGACCATCGAGTCCGCAGCGCGGCGCCTGGAAAGTCGCGGTGCACATGCGCGCGAAGACTATCCGGAGCGTGATGACGAGCAATGGATGAAACATACCCTGTCCTGGCTTGCCGATGACGGCGCAGTTTCTTTCGGTGATCGTCCGGTGCATGCTGAAACGTTGACCGACGAGGTCGAAGCAATTCCGCCGAAAGCGCGGGTTTACTAAGGAGTCTTCGTTGGCTGAGTTTACGCTGCCACCCAATTCTCGTATCAAGAAGGGCAAGCATTTTGCGGCCGATAGTGGCGCCGGCAATGTGCGGCGATTCGTCGTCTATCGCTTCGACCCGGACAGCGGTGAAAACCCGCGCATGGATACCTACGAGGTCGATATGGATCATTGCGGGCCGATGGTTCTGGACGCGCTGATCAAGATCAAGAACGAAGTCGATCCGACGCTGACGTTTCGACGTTCCTGCCGCGAGGGCATTTGCGGTTCCTGCGCCATGAATGTCGATGGTCGCAATACGCTGGCCTGTACCGTCGCCTCCGAGAGCGTCAATGGGGATGTCAGGATTTATCCGCTGCCGCATATGGGCATTGTGAAAGATCTCGTCCCGGACCTGACCAATTTCTATGCGCAATATGCATCGATCAAGCCCTGGTTGCAGACCCGGATACCCGCACCGCCGGACAGTGAACGGCTGCAGAGCAAGGAAGAGCAGGAGCGCATCGACGAGCCGGCGGCGTGCATCCTTTGCGCGTGTTGTTCGACCAGTTGCCCGAGTTACTGGTGGAACAGCGATCGCTACCTGGGTCCGGCCGCTTTGCTTGCCGCCTATCGTTGGTTGGTCGACAGTCGTGACGAGGCGACCGGCGAGCGGCTGGATGATCTCGAGGACCCGTTCCGGCTGTATCGTTGCCATACGATCATGAATTGCACGAATACCTGTCCCAAGAATCTGAACCCGGCCAAGGCGATCGCCGAAACCAAGAAGATGCTGGCCGAAAGACGGCATTGATGAGCCCGTGCGCGTCAGGCCTGGACAAGCGAACGTGCCGCGAGCACAGAGGGCCACTGACGCCTGATGTGCGATAAGAAACTCAAATGGCAGTGCAGACGGGGCATGCGCGAGCTCGATGTTCTGCTGACGGGCTGGTTTGAGGCACACTACGCGTCCGTGGACGATGCGGACAAATCTGCATTTCGCCGGCTTTTGTCGCTCCCGGACCCGGAACTCGCCAGTTATCTTCTGGCAGGAGAGAAAGCCATCGATCCGGAAATCGCACGTGTCGTCGACAGCATTCGGGGTAGTCCTTCACACTGAGCAAACGGGCCGGCAGGTCGTCTGCCTGAGCGGCATCGGTTTGATGTTGACGGGGATGGCGCTCATCCTGTCGCTGCCTTTCCCGACAAGTTCGCGAATAGCGCTTCTGTTGATCTGGCTGGCCGACTGTGGCCTGGCATTCCGCCGCCTGGCCATTGCGTGGCGGCAGGTGACTGCCATACGACTGGATGCCGAAGGTACTGTGCATACCGAGGCGCCCGACGGAAGACGCGTCCAGACCACACTGGCAACTGGATCGACGGTTTGTCGACGTGTTGCCTGGCTCAGGTTCCGGCTCGCGGACGGCCGCCCGCATGCTGAACTACTGCTCGCCCGCGGTACTGAGGCCCTCGCTTGGCACCGTTTCCAGCTCATCTGGCGGCTCTGCAGGGCAACTTTTGGTCATCCGGGCAGGGCTTGATAACATTTCCGGCCACATTAGACTTCAGGCGATTCCCGAAGCACCCCGGGCGGGCCGGTTTGTCGGTCGGACCAGGGTGATATTTTGGTCAAATGAAACGATGCATGGCGCACCCATTCCAGAACTTTCCGCAGCGGCCCCGGTCTATGGTGGAGTTAGTGAAGTAGCCTCATTGCGCCGGTTCTGGCAAGGAGCCCGACGGCGTGGCTGCTGACTCGACAGACGCTCAGCTGGTCCGACGGGTCCAGAAGGGTGACAAGGGTGCATTCGACCTGCTGGTACTGAAATACCAGCACAAGATCGTCAACCTGGTGATGCGATATGTACGGGACCCGGATCAGGCGCTGGATATTACGCAGGAGGCCTTTCTCAAGGCCTACCGGGCGCTGCCACGGTTTCGGGGCGACAGCGCGTTTTATACGTGGCTGTACCGGATTGCGGTGAATACCGCGAAGAATCACCTGGCGACGGCGCGGCGACGGCCGATGGATGTCGAGCTCGACTTGCAGGACCCGGAACAGTATGACCTGCATGCGAAGCTCAAGGAGACAGACACCCCCGAGGGGGTAACGCTCAGCAAGGAATTGCACACCACGGTCGTGAAGGCGATCGAGGCATTGCCGGAAGACCTTCGGACCGCGATTGTGCTGCGCGAGCTTGATGGCATGAGTTACGAGGAAATAGCACAGACCATGGATTGCCCGGTAGGAACTGTGCGATCAAGGATTTTCAGGGCCAGGGACGCGATCGGCAAAAAGATCGGGAACCTGATCGACTGAATGAGGGTCGAAGTGATGCCCGGGACCGGAGGATCTTGTGAGGAACCGGGTTTTCGCTGAAGATGGACAGTATGACGGGCCGGGGGGCCGGGGCGGGGAATTATGAACGAAGCAATAAAGATGCAGATTTCGGCGTTCGTTGACGGCGAGTTGCCAGCCAACGAATCCGAGCTTTTGCTACGGCGTTTAAGCCAGGATGCTGCCATGCGGCAGCAGGTTGCCGAGTACCTCAAGATTGGTCGATTGCTGCGGCGGGACCGGTCGGTGCCGGGTATCAATCAATTGCGTGACAGGATCTCTGCCGCGCTCGGTGACGAGGTATTGGCGGAACCGGAAGAAAAAGTCGTCGTGGGTTCGAGCCTGATGACACCGGCCAGTGGCATTGCGGTTGCTGCCACCGTCGCGGTCGTCGCGTTGGCGGGTCTGGGCCAGCTCGCAACAGTCGAGGACCCGGGGCTGCAGGACGATGCGGTCGCGATTGACATGGCGCCGGCCTATACGGAGCCATCGGTCGATGTCGTTATGCAGAACGCACCCAGTGCCCGTGAAATGGATCTCCTGCGTAGGCGTAGTAACAGTGATATTCTTTACCGGATGGCCACATTTGAAGTCGACGAGTACCTCGAAGTGGTCGAGCCCGAGGCGCACCTGGCAACGTCCACAGAATCCGCGGCCGAAGACCAGGAAATGTTGTCCGGGAAATAGCCACCGGTCATAGGGTAAGACGACACAAGGCACGCATGTCTGAAGTCAGAAGAAATCGCAGGGCGGTCGCCTGGCTGTGTGCGGGCCTTGTCGCTGCGACGATGTCCACAATGGCTTCCGCCCAGCAACGCAGCCCGGCTGACTGGCTGGACCTCATGACGACGGCCGTTGCAACCACGAATTACCAGGGCACCGTCATTCGTCGCAAGCGCGGCAAATCCGAAGCACTCAAAGTTGTACACAAGATCGTCGATGGTGTCGTCAACGAACGGGTCACGTCGCAGGAAGGCAACGGACTGGAAATTATCCGGATTGGTAATCATGTGCATTGCATCCTGCCGGACAAGAAGTCCGTCCTGGTCGAGGGCTGGAACAATCAGAGTACGCTGTTTTCGCCCCTGCCCAGGAAAGAAGCGGTCAGCATGCCGCACTACGATCTGTCAATGATACGGGCGGGCAGAATAGCGGGAAGAGAAGCCGTGTTGCTGGCAGTGCGTCCCCATGATGAGTTTCGCTACACGCATCGAATCTGGCTGGACCAGGATTCCGGTTTTCCGCTTCAAACCGAAGTGCTCAATTATGATGGCGAACTGATCGAGGAAGTGAAGTTCGCGGATATTTCGTTTAGCGAGGATATCGCGGAGAAAGCACTCGATCCGACAGTCAGCCTCGAGGGTTTTACCTGGTACAAGGAACCGTCCAGCGAGGTACAAATCGTCGCTGTTGAAACCAGCTGGGGTACGGACAACCTGCCGAACGGGTTTCGGGCGATTTCTGCTCAGAACGAACAGTTGCCCGGTAGCGATCGTTCTGCAACGACGCACATCGTATACAGTGACGGCGTTGCCAATGTCTCCGTATTCGTCGAATCGTCTCGTGGTGACGAGAAAACCGGTTGGTCTATCCTGGGCGCCACCAATTCCTACAGTGTGGCGATCGATGGCTACAAGGTCACCGCCGTTGGCGAGGTGCCTACCATTACCGTCCAGCGGATTGCCAGCTCGATGCTTCGCCAGTAACTCGCTTCTGCCGCCATCGGCAATACTTTGCTATAAACCAGACATGGAATCAGCCACAGGCCGCGTCAGTTCGGTAGACGGCGACCGTATTACCGTACGGGTCGATGCACCGGTCGCCTGTCGTCGCTGTGCGGCAGGCAAAGGCTGCGGTGCAGGGTTGCTGGACGGCAGCAGCGCATCGAGGTTTCTCGATGTCGACGTACCGGTCGGTATGCAGTTGGACATTGGCGATGAAGTGACGCTGACGCTCTCTCCCCGCCGCTTGTTGCGGGCCGCAGCGCTCGCTTATGGGCTGCCCCTCTTGTCACTGGTCACAGCAGCGACTATTGCGTGGCTCGCAGGAGCAGAACCCGACAGTCTCGTTGCTGTAGCAATGGTGATTGCGGGTCTGGTGGCCGGCATTTTCGGCAGCCGATACATACTGAACCAGGGCGCGGCCTGCGATCAGTTCGAGCCGACTATCGTGAGCTAAGCGGATGGAGGGCCCTGGCATGCGATCGCTGGCCGTATACAGCCGGGAAGGCTGCCACCTGTGCGAACAGTTGATCGAGGAATTGCTGCCCATGATCAGGGGGTCGCTGGACCTGGACGTACGGGACATCGACCGGCGGCCCGATTGGCAGGCCGAATTCAACACCCGTATTCCGGTGGTCGAATTTGAGGGCGAATTTGTCTGTCAATACACATTGGACAGGCCGGCGATTCAGGCGATTGTCGCCCGTCTCGCAGAGCCATAATCCTCACAGAACGTATATACTTCGCCGCTGGCCAGACCACCCGAATCCGCATGGATCACATCCGCAATTTTTCGATCATCGCGCACATCGATCACGGCAAGTCGACCCTTGCCGATCGGTTTATCCAGCATTGCGGCGGTTTGCAGGACCGCGAAATGTCGGAGCAGGTACTCGATTCGATGGACCTGGAGCGCGAGCGCGGCATTACGATCAAGGCGCAGAGCGTATCGCTCGATTACACAGCGGCTGACGGGACTGTTTACCAGCTCAATTTCATCGACACACCCGGTCACGTCGACTTTTCGTACGAGGTGTCGCGCTCGCTCGCAGCCTGCGAAGGTGCGTTACTGGTCGTCGACGCAGCGCAGGGCGTTGAGGCGCAGAGTGTCGCCAATTGCATTACGGCCATCGACCAGGGTCTCGAGGTTCTGCCCGTCCTGAACAAGATTGATTTGCCGGCGTCCGACCCGGAAAGGGTAGCCAACGAGATCGAGGAAATCATTGGCATCGACGCGTCAGAAGCGATCCGGGTGAGCGCCAAGACGGGCACCGGCGTGCCGGACCTTCTCGAGTATCTCGTGCAGGCAATTCCGCCACCGGTCGGAGAGTCGGACGGCCGTCTACAGGCTCTGATCATCGATTCCTGGTTCGATAATTATGTCGGCGTTGTGTCGCTGGTCAGAATCGTCAACGGTAGTCTGAAGAAAGGCAGCAAGATCACCGTCATGTCGACCGGTCGTTCCTACATTGCCGATCGTGTTGGGTCGTTCACGCCGAAGATGCAGGATCGGGACAGCCTGGCGACAGGCGAGGTCGGTTTTGTCATCGCAGGCATCAAGGATATTTTCGGAGCACCGGTCGGCGATACGCTGACGCTGACGTCAAGTCCGTGCGAGGAGCCTTTGCCCGGGTTCAAGCAGGTTCAGCCACGGGTATTTGCCGGCCTGTTCCCGATTCGCTCGGATGACTACGAGAATTTTCGAGAGGCGCTGCAGAAACTGCGACTGAACGATGCAGCTCTGCATTTCGAGCCTGAGACTTCGGCTGCGCTTGGTTTCGGATTTCGTTGCGGGTTTCTCGGCATGTTGCACATGGAGATCGTGCAGGAGCGGCTGGAAAGAGAATACAACCTGGAACTGATCACGACGGCACCAACTGTGATCTTCGAAGTAATGCGGGAAAACGGCGATGTCGAGTTCATCGACAACCCGTCATTGCTGCCCCCGGTCAACGAAATTGCCGAGCTGCGTGAACCCATCATCTCTGCCAGCATCCTCGTGCCCGAGAAGCATGTTGGTGCGGTGATGAAACTCTGTATCGAGAAGCGAGGCGTGCAAAAGCATATGCGTTACCTCGGTGGACAGGTTTCTCTCGAGTACGAACTGCCCCTGGCGGAGGTCGTCCTGGATTTCTTCGACCGGTTGAAATCGGTCAGTCGAGGGTTCGCCTCTTTTGATTATCATTTCGAGCGATTCGAGGTGGCGCCGCTCGTGCGTCTTGACGTATTAATCAATAAAGAACGTGTCGATGCGTTGTCTAGCATCGTGCACCGTGCCAATGCGAATTCGCGAGGCCGTGACCTCGTAGACCGGATGCGGGAATTGATTCCACGACAGATGTTCGATGTCGCAATCCAGGCTGCCATTGGCAGTCAGATCATTGCGCGTAGTACAGTGAAAGCATTACGCAAAAACGTTACCGCGAAGTGTTATGGCGGCGATGTGTCGAGGAAGCGGAAGCTCCTGGAAAAACAGAAAGCGGGCAAGAAACGCATGAAGCAGATCGGCTCTGTGGAGATCCCGCAGGAAGCTTTTCTCGCTGTGTTGCGGGTAGACAAGTAAGAGGCTGCTATTGAGTATTAACCTGGCATTGATCCTGAGTATCCTGACCGCTGTCACGGGTGTCGTCGTGCTGTTTAATCGCTTCTACTACGAAGAAAAGGTCGGTGCCCCGGGTGACGGTAATGTCCTTGTTGACACAGTGATCGAATATTCCCGCTCTTTCTTTCCTGTCCTGCTTTTTGTCCTGATCGTACGTTCGTTCGTTTTCGAGCCGTTTCGCATTCCGTCAGGCTCGATGATACCGACGTTGATTGACGGTGATTATATTTTCGTCAAGAAGTACAGCTACGGTTTACGCTGGCCGGTCATCGAGAAGAAATTCTATGACACAGGTTCCCCGGAACGTGGTGACGTCGCTGTTTTCCGTTTGCCATCGAATCCGAATATCAACTACATCAAGCGCGTGGTCGGGCTGCCCGGCGATATCATCGCCTACGACAACGCCCGGCTGACGATTAATGGAAACCTGATGCCGCTGTCGGCGTATCCGGATATTGAAAGCGAAGTGCGCGGCTATTTTTTCAACGAGTCCCTGGGTCAGCGCGAACATGCCATTCGCCATAGCGTCGATGTGCTGGGGGCTAAATCGGCATCACCCGGGGTGCGGGTTTTCGAGATACCGGCTGGACACTACTTCATGATGGGTGACAATCGTGATAACAGCCAGGACAGCCGGTTTATCGGCGCCATTCCCGAAACGCACCTTGTCGGTGAGGCCGTTCGAATCTGGATGCACATGGACGGGATCGAGTGGCCGAACTGGAGCCGTATTGGTACGAAGATTCAATAATGTGCTTCAAGTCACTGATTTAATAGTTAATATCACGTCAAATTTGACAGGTTATAGCGCTTTTTGAGATTCGGAGTGGATGCAATGAATGGTTCCGGCTATCGAAAACTGGGCCCAGCTCGCGAAAGGGGCATGACGACCCTCGGTTTCCTGATCCTGATGACTTTCATCGGCCTGTTTGCTTTTGCTGCCATTCGCCTGGTTCCGGTGTACCTGAACTACGTCAAGGTCGCTGGCGTTCTCGACGGTGTCTATGACGAATTCGACAATCAGAATCCCACGCGTGGCGCCATTCGGACCTCGATCAACCGACGATTCGAGGTCGAGGGTGTCAGCGTCATCTCCAGCCGGGAGATCAAGGTGAAGTCAGACAGCGGCGGCTACCTCGTGGTGGTGCAGTACGACCACACGACACCGTTTGTCGCCAATATCCATTTCACGGTCCGGTTCGACAAGGAAGTCCTCATTCGACGATAAACCGTCGGCATCTCTGATTTTTCCCGCACCGACGGCCTGTTGAGGCTCGCCAAAAGCTCTATAATCGTTCGCCCGAACGTTCCGATCCGACAAATACAGGGCGAATACGCGTGCAGAAAGCGGCTGCCTGGCTAAAACAAACACTCGACTATGAGTTTGAAGACAGTGACCTGTTGCAACGGGCGCTGACGCATCGCAGTGCGTCCGGCCGCAATAATGAGCGTCTCGAATTCCTGGGTGATTCGGTCCTGCAACTGGTCGTGTCGGAACTCGTATTCGATGAACGGAGAGAGGCCAGTGAAGGACGCCTGAGCCGCCTGCGCTCGACCCTGGTTAAGGACCAGACTCTGAGTGAAATTGCGACGGAACTGGACCTGGGTAAGTACCTGGTGCTGGGTTCCGGTGAAAAGAAGTCGGGTGGGTATCGTCGGTCTTCGATACTGGCTGATGCGCTCGAAGCATTGTTTGGCGCGGTATATCTCGATCGGGGCTTTGATGCGGCGCGGCGGGTGATTCACAAGGCGCTTGGCGAGCGGGTAAGGGACTTGCCCGAGGAAGGTGAACTTCGAGATCCCAAGTCGCAGTTACAGGAGTTCCTGCAAGGCAGGCAATTACCATTGCCGGTCTACTCGATGGAGAAAGTCAGCGGCAAAGCACACAAGCAGATCTTCGATGTCAGCTGCACCACGGCAGAACCGGAACTGAAAACCACGGGTAGCGGTTCAACGCGTCGGGACGCGGAACAACAAGCGGCCGACGCCATGCTCGCCGTTGTCGAGAAAGAACTTGGCTGAGTCTCCATTTCGCTGTGGATTCGTCGCAGTCGTTGGTCGCCCCAATGTCGGGAAGTCGACGCTCATCAATACGGTGCTCGGCACCAAGATCAGTATCGTCACTGCCAAACCGCAAACGACGCGTCACCGCATTCTCGGCGTGGATACCCACGGGGACTACCAGGCGATTTACGTGGATACGCCAGGCATTCATCGCCAGGCAGGGAAGGCGATGAATCGCATGATGAACAGGACGGCAGCCAATGCACTGGTCGATGCAGATGTGGTCTTCTTTATGACGGAAGCTGACAAGTGGACCGATGAAGATCAGGATGTGCTGGAGCGGCTGGCCGACGTCAATGCCCCTGTTGTCGCCTTGCTGAACAAAGTCGACAAAGTGCATCCGAAAGAAGCGCTGTTCGATGCGCTCTCGACGATGTCAGGCCGGAAAGATTTTGCCGAAGTCATCCCGATTTCGGCACGGAAGCATGACGACGTCGAGAAGCTGAAGCAACTGGTCAGTGCTTACCTCCCGGAATCGGGCCCACTGTTTCCTGAAGACATGATTACCGATCGCAGCGAGAACTTTCTCGTGGCGGAAGTCATTCGGGAAAAACTCACCGTGACATTGCGCCAGGAAGTTCCCTACGGACTGACTGTGCAAATCGAGCGATTCGAACGGGACGAACATGGCATTGCCATTCACGCGGTGATCTGGGTGGAGCGCGACAGCCAGAAAGGCATTGTCGTTGGCAAAGGAGGTGGCCAACTCAAGAAGGTCGGCCGTGCCGCGCGCCTGGAACTCAAGTCGCAATTCGGGCAGCCCGTGCATCTCGAGCTGTGGGTCAAGGTCAAGGACAACTGGGCAGACAGCGAAAAGGACTTGCTCGGGCTTGGGTTCGATTCGCCATGACGGCCAGTCGCCGCGTGCACCAGGAGGCCGCCTGGGTTTTGCACCACCGGCCGTTCAGGGATTCGAGCCGCATTCTCGATGTATTCAGTCGTGATCACGGCCGGCTTGCGCTGGTCGCGCGCGGCAGCCGTTCCGGCAAGTCCCGGTTGAAGGGTGTGCTGCGGCCCTTCCTGCCCCTGCAGCTGTCGTGGGTCATTCGATCGGACATGGGTACGTTGACCGGTGCGGAAATGAATGGTCCGCCGATATCCCTGGCCGGCGATGCGCTGATGTCTGGCTACTACGTCAACGAATTAATGCTCAACCTGTTGCACCGACATGACCCTCAGCCTGAAGTGTTTGCGGCCTATGAATCGGCGATCGCAGCATTGAACGGTGCGACCGGTTTGGCGGCCGTCCTCCGGCGGTTCGAGATGGATGTGCTGGCGCTGCTTGGCTATGCGCTGAATCTCGATCATGATACGCGGAGCGGGGAGGCCATAAGCCAGGATGCGACGTACGAGTACCAGGTTGAGCAGGGTCCCGTTGCCATCACCGGCAGGGAGGGCCCCATGATCTTTAGTGGTCGGGAGCTCCGCGCGATCGCGCAGTTCGAATTCGGGGATCCTGCCGTGCTGAGTGCGGCAGGCAGATTGTTGCGCCAGGTGATCGCCTGGCACCTCGATGGCAAGGAATTACAAAGCCGCAAGGTGCTTCGTGAGATGCGCAGCGGCACTATGGAGAAAGGACAGGTAACGGGATGAAAGAGCAGCACCTGGGAGTCAATGTTGATCATGTCGCCACGGTGCGGCAGGCGCGCGGGACGGACTATCCGGACCCGGTGCACGCCGCATTGCTGGCTGAGAAAGCCGGTGCGGACAGTATTACGCTTCATTTGCGCGAGGATCGGCGACATATCCAGGATCACGACCTGCAACGCCTGGCCGAGGTCATGCAGACGCACACCAACCTGGAGATGGCGGTCACCGACGAGATGATTGGCATTGCCGGGGATATCGGTCCCCAGGATTGTTGCCTGGTGCCGGAAAAGCGGGAAGAGTTAACGACGGAAGGTGGGCTCGATGTCGCAGGACAGCGAGACAAGGTTGGCCGGGCCGTAGAGCGACTGAAGGCGGCTGGCATTCGGGTATCGCTGTTTATCGATCCGGACCCCGCACAACTGACTGCGGCCAGGGACGTCGGTGCGTCGGTGATCGAACTGCACACGGGGGGCTATGCCGATACCGACGGTGCCGCGCAGAAAGATGAACTGCGACGTGTGGTGGAAGCGGCCGCGCAAGCTGCAGATATCGGCCTCACGGTGCATGCAGGACACGGGCTGCACTACGAAAACGTAGGGCCGATTGCAGAAATCCCGCAAATCGTCGAGCTCAATATCGGACATGCCATCGTGGCCCGGGCTATCTACGCAGGATTTCCTGCAGCCGTCAGCGAGATGAAGCGTCTCATGGCAGAAGCCAGGCAGGGCTGACGGTCGACATGATTTACGGAATTGGTACCGACCTGGTCGAATTGTCCCGCGTACAGGAAACTTACGACCGGTTCGGGCAGCATTTTGTCGATCGCTTGTTGATGGACGAAGAAAGGGTCCTGTTCGAGCAGAACAAGTGGCCGGTGCGCTTCCTCGCGATGCGATTCGCCGCCAAGGAAGCGACGGTCAAGGCGATGGGAACGGGATTTGCGCATGGGGTCTGGATTCGGGACGTCGGCATCGTCAATAACGACTGGGGCCGACCAGAGATCATCTGGTCGGATCGCGGGCGCGCCCGGTGCGATGAGCTGGGGATTGGCGAGGGGCATGTTAGCCTGACGGACGATGCCGGCCTGATCCAGGCCTTCGCCATCGTTATGCGCGCTGAATAATCAGGTTTCTTAAGAATATAATGTAATGCATTGTTTTTCATTTGATATTGAAACTATTCCGGACACTGAATTCGGGCGGCGAAACTGGGATTTTGAGGGTCTGTCTGATGCCGATGTTGGCACAGCGATGACCTTCATGCGGCAACAGAAGACGGGCAGCGAGTTCCTGGCTTTGCACATGCACCGGGTCGTCGCGATTTCGGTGGCTTTTCGGAGCGGGGACGGATTCCGCGTCTGGTCGCTCGGTGATCGCGATTCAGACGAAGCAGAGATTATCCAGCGCTTTTTCGACGGCATCGAGAAATATACGCCAGAGCTCGTATCCTGGAATGGCAGTGGCTTCGATCTGCCGGTTCTGCATTACCGTGCGCTACTGCACGGGGTGCAGGCGCCACGGTACTGGGAAACCGGTGATGACGACCGCGATTTTCGCTACAACAATTACCTCAGTCGATTTCACTGGCGTCATATTGACCTGATGGATGTCCTTGCAGCCTTTCAAATGCGTGGTCGCGCACCACTGGACGAAATTGCCGTCATGCTGGGTTTCCCCGGAAAGCTGGGTATGAGTGGTGGAAAAGTCTGGGAATGCTGGCTCGACGGCGGCATTGACGACATTCGAAACTACTGCGAGACCGACGTACTGAATACCTACCTCGTTTACCTGAGGTTCGAATTCATGCGTGGCCGGCTGGACCAGGCGAGACTCGATCGTGAGTACGAACTGGTGCGCACGACCTTGCGGGACATGGGGCAGCCGCACCTGGATGAATTCCTGGAAGCCTGGCAGCAGCGCTGAGCCCGATGGCGAGGAAACGGCGGGAACCTGAAACGGCACTGATTGAGTCGGTGACACACGACGGTCGCGGGATCGCCGCGGTCACGGGCAAAAAAGTGTTTGTCGCCGGCGCCCTCGAGGGCGAAACGGTGACCTTTCTGCGCCGCAAACGCCGGCGGAATTTCGACGAAGCGGAATTGCTGGCGGTGGAAGCGCCGTCACCACTGCGTATCGAGCCGCGCTGCGCCGCATTTGGCGTGTGCGGCGGTTGTGCCTTGCAACATGTCTCGGCCGACGACCAGAGGGGGATAAAGGAGCGCACGCTTCGCGACAATCTCGAACGCATCGGAAGGGTTCAGCCCGATACCTGGCTGCCACCCCTTTATGACACATCAGCAGGCGGCGGCTGGCACTATCGGCGCCGTGCGCGGCTGGCGGTCAAGGATGTCGCCGCAAAAGGGCGTGTGCTGGTCGGTTTCCGCGAGGCGCATGCGCCTTACGTCTGCGATATGCACCGGTGTGAGGTTCTTGCAGAGCCGGTGGACGGCCTGATCGATGCGTTGAGCGAATTAATCGGCTCGCTGAGTATTCGGGCGCGACTGCCACAGATTGAAGTCGCCGTTGGCGATAACGTGACCGAACTGGTCTTTCGGGTACTGGATCCGCCATCGGAGGATGACCTCAGGCACCTGGCGGCATTTGGAGGTACGCATGGTCTGCAGATTGGCCTCCAGTCCGGCGGACCCGATTCCGTGGTGCCGCTCGATCCTGACGGGCATGAGCCGCTCGTGTACCGGCTGCCGGAACATACCGTCGATATTGAATTCAGGGCGACAGACTTTGTCCAGGTCAATGCGTCCGTCAATCGCCTGATGGTGTCGGCAGCAATCGATCACCTGGCGGTCTCACCTGACCATTCTGTGCTGGACCTTTACTGCGGTATTGGCAATTTCTCGATGCCGTTGGCCCGGTGTGCTGCGGCCGTAACCGGGGTCGAAGGAGAGAAGGCGCAGGTGGCACAGAGTCGCCGGAACGCGGACAAAAACGGGATTTCGAATGCCGAATTCAGGCAGGCGGATCTTGCGAAGGTAGATGGTACAGAAGGCTGGCTGCGGCAAGGGTGGGACCGCATGTTGCTGGATCCTGCGAGAAGCGGTGCGGCAGAGATCGTCGCTTGCGCCGATGTGATCGGCGCACCCCGCATCGTTTACGTCTCCTGTCATCCCGGTACGCTGGCGCGCGACGCCGATACGCTGGTTC
Source organism: uncultured Woeseia sp. (assembly GCA_964630795.1). Taxonomy (GTDB): domain Bacteria; phylum Pseudomonadota; class Gammaproteobacteria; order Steroidobacterales; family Woeseiaceae; genus SZUA-117. Next base: position 52,623 of record CAZVWF010000003.1, read on the forward strand.
ATACGAAGGGTTATCGGCTGGAGGCGGCCGGTATCATCGATATGTTCCCGCACACCGGTCACGTCGAATCGATCGCTATATTCCAGAAACGCTAGCAAAAATAGATATTTACGTTTTTTTTCACTAATCTTGGTGAATGGCATTGGGACCCGTCATGCTGGACGTGGAGGGTTTGACCCTCACACCCGCCGATCGCGATCTGTTGCGCGAGTCGGCCGTCGGTGGTGTCATCCTTTTCGCTCGCAATTACGAATCCCCCACGCAGCTTGCCGACCTGGTCGCAGCCATTCGGGCCGTGCGCAGTCCGCCGTTACTCGTTGCCACAGATCACGAAGGCGGGCGGGTACAGCGATTCCGCGATGGCTTCACGGTCATTCCCTCAATGCGACGCATCGGCCGACAGTATGATTCCGACCCGGGTTCAGCCATCTCCCTGGCGAAGACCACCGGCTGGGTGGTCGCGTCGGAACTTCGAGCCATGGATATCGACCTTGCATTCACGCCTTGTGTCGATCTGGACTGGGGCGTGAGCGAAGTCATAGGCAATCGCGCGTTTCATCGCCGTGCGGGTGTGGTTGGCGAACTGGCGAGCGCATATAGCCAGGGATTGCGAGAGGGCGGTATGGCGGCGGTCGCCAAGCATTTTCCAGGACACGGAGCCGTCGTTGCCGACTCCCACGAGAACCTGCCGATCGACCGGCGGGATTTCGGCGCATTACTGGACGACATGCGACCATACGAGAAACTGATTGGCAACCGGCAACTGGCCGGGGTGCTGATGTCGCACATCGTCTATTCCGAACTGGACGAAAAGCCGGCCGGGTTTTCGGCGTACTGGATTCAGAACCAGCTCCGGTCGCAACTCGGCTATGATGGCGCCGTATTCACCGACGATCTCAGTATGAAGGCAACGCGACAGTTCGGCACGATGCCGTCCCGGGCCAGGCTCGCACTGGAAGCAGGATGTGACATGGTGCTTGTATGCAATGACCGGCCAGCGGCCAGCGCGACCGTTGCCGCGCTTCGGGAGTATTCCAATCCCTTGTCCCTGGTGCGGCTGGCGCGCCTGCATGGTACCGGGCACGTGATGCGAGAGACCTTGCTGACAAGCGACGAATGGTTGTCCGCGATGGAGAGGCTCCGGCACGGGCTCGACGTGCCGACATTGAAGCTGGACGCCTGAACGCGATGATAGTCAGGGAGCGACAGTTTGCCATCATCGCCGGTAGCGGCTTCCGGGACTTCGGCGTGGATGCTGAAGGCAAGTTGGTCGATACACCCTTCGGTGAGCCCTCCGGGCCGATTCGTGCGCTGGTCTATGCTGATCAATCGGTGTTCCTGTTGCCCCGTCACGGGGACGATTTGCTGATTCCACCGCACCGGATTAACTATCGCGCCAACATGCAGGCGCTCAAGATGCTGGGTGTGGAAGCCGTGATTGCGATGAACACCGTTGGCGTTATCAACGCGAACCTGCATCCCGGCCAGATCGCGATTCCCGATCAGTTACTCGACTATACGTGGGGCAGGGAGCACAGCATTTACGAGGGGGTCGAGCACATCGACCACATCGACTTTACGCAACCATTGACGGAGTCGCTGCGGCAGGACCTGTTGAAAGGCGCGGACGATGCCGGTGTCGACATCTACGATGGCGGTGTTTACGCGACGACCCAGGGGCCCCGGCTGGAAACGGCCGCCGAGGTCGATCGGCTCGAACGTGATGGTGCTGACTTCATCGGCATGACGGCGATGCCGGAGGCTGCACTCGCGCGGGAACTCGAACTCGACTACGCCTGCCTGTCGCTGATCGTCAACTATGCGGCGGGTCGTGGCGCAAAACCGATTCACGAGGATCTCGAGGCAGCTACGATGACGGCCAAAATGCAGGCCATGAAAGTCCTGCGCCTGTTTTTCGGAGTGATGGAAGAATGAGCGAGCCTGGTCGCGAGGTCCTGGATTGAGCTGGCGCTGTGCGGGGTTCCGCCGCGCCTATCGAATCGTGTTGCCGGGCAGCAGATCGTCCGTCGTATCGAGATCTTCCGGCGCTTCCTGTTCTATGCGCGTTATCCTGGCAATGACGCCGAATTTCGGGTGATCGAAATATCGCAATTCGTTGTTGCGCATAATTCGGTCTTCCTCGATTCGGTAGAAGGTTGATTGCGCGATAAAGACCGGGTCAAAATTGAGCGCCGCGCGAGACCCGCTGTCACCGTCTTGGCGGACACGCTCTTCCGTTGCCGACATGCGTTGGGGCGCTTTTTGCTCGAGCGACAGATCGACTGCCATGTGCAGAAACCGGCTCAGGTAAAGCGAGATCGAGCCTTGGAGACGTAGTGGAGGATCGCCGATACGACGAAGCGGCAAAGCTTTGGTTGCCTCTTGTTCCACCGTTGGCTGAATCCAGGCTGTGTGCATGAGAGGCCGATAGGCAGCCAGCCGCTTAAGCCGGTTCCAGGCGCTTTGTAACTGGTATTCCTCCGGGGGGATCAGTTGGATGCCCCGGCTCTCGTAGGTCGGGATCTCTTCGAGTGTCTCACCCGGGAGCAGGACGAATGCCGGTTCTGCCAGTACCTCACCCTCGATGCCGATTTCGTCAGGAATCATCACCATGGTCAGCGGCAGATCGTCGTCCATGGGCATCTCGACGTCCGGTAGCTCGTCGGCCATGACCATCTCATCGACCGGTAGCTCGGGAGGAATATCCGCTGAAAATCCGGCACCGGGCGGCGGCAGAACATCGACGACCTCGACCTCCGGCGTGAAGACTTCTGTTGTATTCGCAGCGCTGCCTGCGTACTCGAATACAATCACCTCGATCGCGTATTCCGGGACGGGCGGTTCTTCCGCCTCCAGGATGGCCGCGTTGGGAACGAATTGCTGTTGGGCAACGCCCGGTCCGGCGGACAGCAGGATAGCCGCGCTGAATAGCGTGTTGAGACCAAAGCGTCTCAGTGGTTCCAGGTTCATGTCATGCCCGTTGTCAGGAGGCCTGTTCGATCGATTGGACACTGTCCCGGGCCAGAATATCCAACAGATTTTCCAGGTGACGGAAACGCTGCTCCGGATTTTCCAGGTCCAGGCGGAACTGTAGACGATGTGCCCCACTTAATCGATAGATGTCGCCTTCGTTTTGTACCAGGTTGATCAACGCGACAGGGTCCGTGCAGGTCTGCTCGGCAAAGATAAGGTAGCCCCCTTGTTCCGCAGCATCGATCTTTTCGATACCGAGTTGCTGGGCGGCCAGTTTGAGCTCGGCGAGTCGCAGGTGATTCTTGGCGGCATCCGGTAACAGTCCGAATCGATCGATCAGTTCTACCTGCAGGTCGCGCAACTCATCTGCCGAGGAGGCGCTGGCGATGCGTTTATAGAGAATTAACCTCAAATGCACATCCGGCACGTAGTCCTCGGGCAGCAGGGCGGGCACGTGCAGATTGATTTCAACGCCGGCATTCAGCGGTTTGTCGAGGTCTGCGACATCACCTTTGCGCAGGGCTTCGACAGCACGACCGAGCAGTTCCGTGTACAGGGAAAAACCGATCTCCTGGATCTGTCCGCTTTGCGTTTCGCCCAGAAGTTCACCGGCACCGCGAATTTCCAGGTCATGCGTCGCCAGCGTAAAGCCGGCGCCGAGATCTTCCAGGGAATCAATTGCCTCCAGCCGTTTGATGGCATCTGCGGTCATCGTGCGGCGAGGCGGGGCAACCAGGTAGGCGTAGGCGCGGTGGTGTGACCGTCCGACACGGCCCCGTAACTGGTGCAGTTGGGCGAGCCCGAAACGGTCGGCACGATTGATGATGATCGTGTTGGCCGTCGGCACGTCGATGCCGGATTCAACGATCGTCGTGCAAAGGAGGACATTGAAACGGCGGTGATAAAAATCGAGCATGACCTGTTCCAGTTCACGCTCCTGCATCTGTCCGTGACCGATGCGTATGTCCGCCTCGGGAACCAGTCCGGCAAGCTTTTCCTCGATGCTGCCAATGTCCTCGATGCGATTGTGAATGAAGTAGACCTGGCCACCACGTTTGATCTCGCGCAGACAGGCTTCGCGAATCACGACATCGTTCCACTCGCTGACAAACGTCCTGACAGACAGGCGCTCCGCGGGCGGCGTCGTGATCAGCGACATTTCGCGAAGACCGCCCAGCGACATATTGAGTGTGCGCGGTATCGGTGTTGCCGTCAGTGTCAGCACGTCGATCTCGCTGCGTAGCGACTTGATCGCTTCCTTATGTCGAACCCCGAAGCGATGTTCCTCATCGACGATGACCAGGCCGACGTCCGCGAAATCTTTGGTGTGCTGCAGCAGCCGGTGTGTGCCGATGACGATGTCGACGCTGCCGCTTTTCAGTCCGGCTACAATGTCTTTGGCTTCCCGGGCCGAGCAAAATCGCGACAACACTTCCACGCGCACCGGCCAGTCCGCGAAGCGGTCACGGAAGGTCTGGCCATGTTGCTGCGCAAGCAAGGTCGTCGGCACCAGGATGGCCACCTGTTTACCGTCCTGGACGGCAGCAAAACTCGCTCGCAAGGCGACTTCTGTCTTGCCGAAGCCGACATCGCCGCAAACCACACGGTCCATCGGCTGGTCAGAGGCCAGGTCCGCGAGCACTTCCTCGATGGTTCGGTCCTGGTCGTCGGTGAGATCAAACGGAAACCCGGCTTCGAATGCACGATATTCCTGTTCGGGCCAGTGAAAGCGGTGCCCGGGTCGTGCTGCTCGTCGTGCATAGACATCCAGCAGTTCTGCGGCGACATCGCGAATGCGGTTGATGGCCCGTTTTTTGGCTTTGGCCCACTGATCGCTGCCCAGCCTGTGGAGGGGGGCGTTCTCAGGAGATGCACCGGTGTATCTTGAAATCCGGTCCAGCGCGTGAACCGGCACGTAGAGCTTGTCACCGTCGGCATACTCGAGATGCAGAAACTCGGCGACCACGCCGCCGGCATCAAGCGTCGTCAGTCCGTGATACCGGCCGATGCCATACTCCGAATGTACGACGGGTGACCCGGGTTCGAGATCGTTGAGCTGCCGAATGATCGATTCCGGATCCCGATCGGCGCGACGCCGCCGATTTCGCTGGCGGGGTTTGTCGCCGAAAAGCTGGTGCTCGCTGATGACCGCCAGTTTTTTCCCGGCCAGCAAGAAGCCTTCCTCAATCGGCGTGACTGCCACGCCAACCGGCATGTCACCGGCGACGAAGGTTGGCCAGTCTTCGCAACGGGTCGCGTGGATATGGCGTCCTGCGAGCAATTCGACAATGCTTTCCCTGCGCCCGGGCGAGTCCGCCGTAAACAATACTCGGCCATCGAATGATTCGAGGAATTGCATGAGTGCCTGCGCCGCGTCTTCGTAACGTGCCTCGATACGAATGGCGGGTGGCAGACTGGTTCCCGGATTGATGATGGCGGGCCCTTCCTGCAGGGTTTGCGCGCTGTAGTCGATACGCCGTACTGAGTCGACCTGTTCCAGGATGTCGGCCGGCTGATGGAAACTTTCCGACGGCGTCAGGATCGGCCGCTCAGCATCCAGGCTGCACAGTTCGTAGCGTTCGCCAATTTCCGTCCAGCTCTGTTCGACGAGTTCCTCAAGATCCTCGCCTGCAAAGATGACGGCATTGGTGGGCAGGTAATCGAGAAAACTGGCTGTCGACAAATAGAACAATGGCAGGTAGTACTCGATACCGCCATGGGCAATGCCGTCCGATACTTCCCGGTATACCCGCGATGCTGACGGGCGCCCCTCGAATCGTTCCCGATAGCGTTGACGAAAGGCCTTGATGTCGGGCTGGTCGAGCGGGATTTCGCGCGCTGGCAGAATGCTGACCGATGACACCTTGTCGCCGGACAATTGTGATTCAGGATTGAAGAAACGCAGGCTTTCGACATCGTCGTCAAAAAAATCAATACGTAAAGGCTGGTCGGAGCCCATCGGAAAGACGTCGAGCAGCGAACCACGAACAGCGTACTCACCGTGTTCATCGACCTGTGGCACGCGGAGATAGCCGGCAGCGGCCAGGCTGTCAATGAATGCGCGACGATCGAGTGCCTGGTCCTGGTGCAGCTCGAGGGTGCGCGCAGAGACGTATTCGACCGGCGGCAGTCTTTGCAGCAGTGACGGACCGGAAACGATGACGATGCCGCGCGCCAGGCCGGGCAGAAGGCTCAATATTCGCAAGCGGGCAGAGATAATGTCCTGGTGCGGCGAAAAGCTGTCGTAGGGCAGGGTCTCCCATTCAACGAAGTGCATCACCGCCAGCGAATCGCCCGCGAACCAGCGAATCTCCGCTTCCAGCTGATCGGCATGTCGGGGATCATTGGCAATGAGGAGCAGCGGTGCGTCCAGCGTCGTTGCCAGTTCCACGCTGGCCAGCGCCATGCTCGCACCGACAAGGCGGCCAATGCCGGCACGCGATGTATCGGTAGGGCTGAGGCGGTCGGCGATGTCAGAATTGATGAGAAAGGGCTGGGCCACGGGACTCGGGGAAAATCTGCGGGCCGAGATTATGGCACAGAGTCAGATTGATTCGAGATCGCAAAAAACACGCGCGGATAAACTGCGCGTTTAGTCGCCAGGTGTGGAGTCGGGATTACTTGCTGACCGCGTGAATAACCCGGTCGTATTCGAAAAAGACAACGAAATTGGCATATTCCCAGCGCGTGATCGGCGGGTCGCCAACGGGCTCGCGCGTGTCAGACGGTGTACCAAAACTGGCCTCGACGGCATCCTGCGTCATGCCCCGGGTTGGTTTGCCCGCCGCATCAAATGTGGATGAGCGATCTGCTGCGCTCATATCCATGTTCTGTGCGCTGGCGCCCATTGCCAGGCCGAGCGTCAGGGCCAGTATGAGTTTTCGGGTGACGTCCGCCATCGTTGCCTCCGATGCTTGAATGCCCGACGATTATAGTATCGTCGGAAGTGCAAAAAACAAATGAATAATCAGGATTGTTACACCTGATTGCCGCCGCCACGCTGACCTGGTTCTCAATATTCGGGTCGGGGGAGGCAGTCGAGCCTGTTTGTCGTTCGGGGCAGTACCTCGAATGTGATCCGGATCACGTATTGCGGACCGTCGTTGCGTCGAGGTTCCGGGGTGTTTCCTGCTTTCTGTGGTTTAATGCGCCGCATGATCGAACGCGCCGAATTCTTCGTTGGTCTCCGCTACCTGTGGACGAAGCGGCGGACCCGGTTCGTATCTTTCATTACCTTCATTTCAATGGCCGGCATTGCGCTGGGCGTTGCCGCATTAATCGTCATCCTGTCGGTCATGAATGGTTTCGAGGGTGAGTTGCGCGATCGACTGCTCAGCATGACAGCGCATGGCGATGTCACGGCACCGGGCGGCACGATCGAAGACTGGTCGCGAGTGAAATCGAGCGTGGAGGCGGATCCGGGTGTCTTGTCGGCTGCGCCACTGATTGAAATGGAGGGTATGGTCCGGACCGGCCGGTCATTGAACGGTGTGCTGGTGCACGGCGTGTCGCCCGACGCGGAAGGCGCGTTGTCCGGCGATACCATCAACTTCGTCGAGGGTTCGCTGGATATGCTCGTGCCCGGCGAACGCAGTATTGTGCTCGGCCGTTTCCTCGCGATTGACCTCGGCGTCGATATCGACGATGACGTCGTTCTCCTGGTTCCACGTCCGGATGGCAGTGGCTCGCTTGAACCCGTCCTGGAGCGTTACATTGTCCGGGGTGTTTTTGAGGCGGGGGTGCAGGATCACGATGCCACCCTGGCGCTTGTACATATCGACGATGCAGCGAGATTGATGTCGCTGGGCAATGCCGTTACCTCCATCCGGTTTCTGACGGATGACGTGATGTCTGCGCCAAACGTTGCAGCCCGGCTGGCGGATAGCCTGGGTGCAGACTTTTCGACCAGCGACTGGACGATCGAAAATGAAAGTTACTTCCGGGCTATTCGCCTGGAAAAAATGATGATGTCGATCCTGCTCTCGCTAATCATTGGTGTTGCGGCGTTCAATATCATCGCGAGCCTTGTCATGGTCGTCACCGACAAGACGACAGACATCGCAATCCTCCGGACCCTGGGTATGGGGCCCGGCGATGTCGTCAAAGTATTTTTTATCCAGGGTGCGGTCATCGGCTGGCTCGGCGTGTTTACCGGTGTCGCTGCTGGTGTGCTCCTGGCATGGAACGTGCCTGCTGTGGTGCCCGTCCTCGAACAGTTTTTCGGATTTCAGATTATGCCGGGTGACGTGTATTACGTGACCGCGATACCGTCCATTCTCGAACTGGAAGATGTCGCGACTATTGCCATAGCCGCATTCGTGCTGACGTCACTCGCTACCTTGTACCCGGCCCGACGTGCCGCTGCCGTCGACCCCGCTGTCGCGCTGAGGTACGAATAGATGGCAGGCCGATTCGAACTCTGGGTTGGCCGGCGCTATGTGCGTTCTCGCAGCAGCAACGGATTCATCTCTTTGATCTCGGCGATTTCTATGCTCGGTATTGCAATAGCCGTCGCGGTGCTGATCGTCGTACTGTCTGTCGTTAATGGGTTCGAGCGCGAGCTTCGGGATCGCCTTTTGGCGATGTCTGCCCATGCCACGATCGAACACCCGGACGGTCGACTGGCATTGTGGCAAAGCTGGATCGAACTCGCCGAGACCCGCACGGATGTCGAAGCTGCGGCGCCATTCGTCAGTGGCCAGGGATTGCTTGTCCATACGCATGACCTCAGTGGCGCGGAGTTTCGGGGTATTGATCCGGTTATGGAGTCAGGGGTTTCCGGCATTGGCGATACGTTGCTCGAGGGCAACCTCGGTTCGCTGGTAGCCGGCGAGTACAACATTGTGATCGGGAGCGAACTCGCGGATGCACTTGACGCGACGGTGGGTGACAGACTGACGCTGACCCTGGCTGAAGGCATCGTCACACCCGTCGGTGTTGTGCCGCGAACGAAGCGGTTCACGGTCAGCGGTATCTATCGTGTGGGCATGTACGAGTTTGATCGACGACTGGCGTTCATCCATTTGCAGGATGCACAAAAACTGTTCCGCAAATCCGAAGATGTCACCGGGATACGGCTGTCGGTCAGCGATGTCTTCAACGCACCGAGTATCGTTCGCGAAACGGCCCTCGAAGGTGGCGGCGGTGTTCTGATCAATGACTGGACGCGTCATCACGTTAATTTCTTTCGATCAATTCAGATCACCAAGTCCATTCTATTCGTTATTCTGCTCATGGTGATCGCTGTTGCTGCATTCAATATTGTTTCAACGCTGGTCATGGTTGTGAAAGACAAGCAATCCGATATTGCAATTCTGCGCACCGCTGGAGCGACGCCGGCGGATATCTTGCGGATATTCATTACGCAGGGGGGTGTGATCGGTATAGTCGGAACCATGGCGGGCGTGTTACTCGGGGTGACGCTTGCCCTCAACCTCGAAAACATCGTTCAGTTCACGGAAGGAGTACTCGGTATCAAGATTCTCGCTGCCGACGTTTATTTCATCAGCGACCTGCCGTCCGATCTCCGGCTGCCGGACGTTCTGAAGATTGCCTTCATTGCCCTGGTCCTCGCTCTACTGTCCACGCTGTACCCGGCATGGCGCGGCGCACGCACCCTGCCAGCGGAGGCGCTGCGTTATGACTGAGTCCGGATCGGTCCTCGAATGCCACCAGGTTACGCGTCGGTTCCGCGAAGGTGGCTCGACGCTCGAGGTCCTGAGTGGCGTAGACCTCAGCGTTGGTACGGCTGAGCGCCTGGCCATCATCGGGGCGTCAGGTTCAGGCAAGACGACCTTGTTGCAGATCATGGGTGGACTGGATGAACCCTCCTCGGGAGAGGTCTTCATCAATGGACAGTCGCTCTCCAGTTCGAATGAAAAAGAAAAGGGGCTGTTGCGTAATCGCTATCTTGGCTTCGTCTATCAGTTTCATCATTTGCTGCCCGAGTTTACGGCGCTGGAAAACGTCGCAATGCCCCTGCTGATTCGACGAGACAGTCGCGCAGATGCGATGCAACAGGCCGCAGAACTGCTCGACAGGGTAGGCCTCGCTGAACGTCTCGATCACAAGCCAGGTGAATTGTCTGGCGGCGAGCGGCAACGGGCAGCGGTGGCACGTGCTTTGATTACAAGGCCCGGGCTGGTGCTTGCCGACGAACCGACCGGCAACCTGGATGCCGGCAATGGTACTCACGTTCTGGAGTTGATGCTGGCGCTGAATCAGGAACTGGAGACCAGCCTGGTTATCGTGACGCACGATCATTCGATCGCAGCACAAATGGATCGCGTCCTCGTCCTCGAGAACGGTACGCTCAACCCGGGTAATTAGTCCTTGCGTCGCGCGCGTCGACGGGCCAGGTAGTCAGAGATCGAGGCACGCCAGAGTAGATCCAGACCGACGTATCCGATGGTGGCTATTGCCGTGCCGAGCAGCAGACAGCCGAGCAACAGCGGTTGCCATAGTATGGCAAGACGCTGGGCCAGCCATGCAAACGACATCTCGAACTCGAATGGACGCGGCGGAACGCCGAGCACCCACACGCCGATTTCGTAGCCGAAGTAGTACATCGGGCCCATGGTGACCGGGTTCGAGACGAATGTGCAGATCGCTGCGACGGGGACATTCACGCGCAAAAGCGTCGCCAGGACTATGGCGGTGAGGATATGGCCTGGAAAGGGGAGGTAGGCGACAAATAGTCCCAGTGCA
>CAZVWF010000003.1:63321-67109 GCA_964630795.1 uncultured Woeseia sp.
GACCGTCCGGCGCCGCACCCCCCAAAGATTGGGGTCGTGCAGCAGGTGATCGATCGGTGCGATCCACCAGCGATTCTTGAGCTGATCACGATTCAGGCGAAATTGTCGAAAAAAGCGTCTTGGCATTTTCCTGCCGATAGGGCCTGATCGCAGGCGGACGAAGTGAGCGGCATATTAACGATTATTGACCGACATGCCGAATATCCCACTCGCGAGTTTCTGTCTCGTGCTCGGCGCGTTGCTGCTGGAGTGGGTGCCGCAACTGCCGGCCCGGCCCGTGCTACTGCTTGTAATGATAATCGCATTGGTAGCAGCCCTGTTTCGGCCCGTTCGTTCCCCGGCATTTGTCCTTGCAGGTATGGCCGTTATGGCGCTGGCGATTGACATGCAGCTCGGCGAACGACTTGAGTCGACGTTGCAGTTGAAGAATATTTCGATTCTCGCCACCGTTGACGCGTTTCCGGTGCGGCGAAATGGGCAGGTCAGCCTGATCGTGGTCCCGGACAATACGGACGCGCTGCCGACCCGAATTCGTTTGTCCTGGCAGGATCCAGCCATAAGCCCCCGACTGGGTGAAACCTGGCGGCTGGAGGTACGGTTGCGGCGCCCTTCAGGGTACGCAAACCCCGGTGGGTTCGACTATGAAGGCTGGCTGTTGCGAAACAGGATCGGCGCGACCGGCTATGTCGTTCCGGAGGGCCGGAACTATCGCCTGCACGGCACACCGGAGCGTGCCGTCGCTGCTCTCCGGAAGGCGATAGTCAGGCGACTGGATGGCACGCTGCCAAAGGACGAGGCCAGCGCCGTGCTGAAGGCGATTGTCGTCGGCGCCCGTCACGAGATCACTCGTGAACAGTGGGACAGGTATGCGGCGACAGGCACCAGCCACCTGGTCGCTATTTCCGGCCTGCACATTGGACTCGCAGCAGGCGCCGCTTTCCTGTTTGTCCGGGCCCTGCTCGCTATCGCTCCGTTACGCAAAAACTCACGCGACCTGGCAATGATAGCCGGACTGGTTGTCGCAGTGTGCTACGCCGCCCTGTCGGGGTTTGCCGTTCCGGCACGGCGCGCCTGCCTGATGCTTTTCATCGCGGGGCTCCTCGTATTGCGGCGTCGCGAACTGGCGGGATCGATGGTGCTCGGTATGACAGCCGTGCTGATATTCTTGACGGATCCATTGTCGACGCTGACGCCAGGATTCAGGATGTCCTTTGCAGCCGTGGCAGTGTTGTTCGTGCTGGCGCAGCGACATCTCGTGCTGGCCGTACCGGACCGGCACCGGTGGTGGACAGCAGGCACCGTTCGGCTCGCGCTTGTACAGATCGGGCTGCTCGCGGGACTGATGCCTCTGTCGGTCATGCTATTCGAGCGGGTCAGTATCGTTGCGCCGCTGGTCAACATGCTGGTGTTGCCGATATTCAATGTGATCACGGTGCCGCTTGCCCTTGCCGGATCCCTCATGTTCGGTCCGATCGCGCCTGCCGGCGATGTTTTGCTGGCCCTCGCGCACAGAAGCATCGCGTTTGTACTTGTGCTGATATCACAGGCTGCGGACATCGATGCGCTTGCGTTCAGATTATCTGTGCCGGTCAACCTGTTCGTGACCTGCCTGCCCGCGTTGTACATCCTCCTGCCGGCAGGCTGGCCTGGTCGCCGGATAGTGTTGATTGCCGGAATAGCAATCGTGTCGACGAAGCCGGACCCGATTCCGCCCGGTTGTTTCCGTTACGACGTGCTCGACGTCGGGCAGGGGCTCGCTGTCGTCGTAGAGACCCATGAGCACGCGTTGTTGTTCGATACCGGTCCTGCGTTTCAAAGCGGAAGCAATACGGTGGAAACTGTCGTGTTGCCGTTTCTGCATTACAGCGGCATTGAACGACTGGATATCGTATTGATCAGTCATGGTGATCTCGACCATGCCGGCGGGATTCGGTCGCTGGTAAAGTCAGGGATCGTTGGCGAGGTATACAGTGGCGAGATACTGCCATCGATGGGGGGTGCTCAGTCGCAATGTGCTGCGGGGCAGCAATGGTATTGGAATGGCGTTGACTTCCGCATATTGCATCCGCGGACCGGTGCGCCCTGGCGAAACAACAATGCATCTTGTGTACTGGAAGTTTCCGCCGGCGAGCGGCGGCTCTTGCTAACGGGTGATATCGAAGCGCCAGTCGAAACGCTTCTGCAATACCGGCGAGAGTTCAGGCCGAGCGACGTCGTCGTCGTACCCCATCACGGTAGTCGTACCTCATCCAGTACAGCCCTGGTGAAGGAGACGCAACCGGTCGTTGCGATTGTGTCCGCTGGCCGGCTGAATCGCTGGGGATTCCCCAGGGCCCCGGTCGTCGATCGCTGGCAGTCGGCGGGTGCAAGGGTCATCAATACCGGCGAAGTCGGTGCAGTGGGCCAGCAACTCTGCCGGCGTGCCCCTCCGGGACCGGTGGAAACCGTCAGGTCCGGGTGGAGAAAGGTCTGGCATGAGGCACCGCCAGGTGCGCGCTAGAGCGGAATTTTGCGGCTGGTCACTGTATATTCTTTTTTTCGCTTGGGGCCGCGTATATGGTTGAAATCGTTAAAGCCGGTGGCTGGTTAATGGCGCCCATTATCCTCTGCGCGATTATAGCGATGGGAATCATCCTGGAGCGTTACTGGACGCTGGCTGAGAAGCGAGTTATTCCAGCGGACCTGACCAGCAGGGTGTGGGGCTGGGTGAAGCGCGATACGCTGGATCAAAGCCAGATCCAAACCCTGCACCAGGGGTCGCCTCTCGGTCAGATCCTTGCGGCGGGGCTGATCAATCGCGATCGCGAACGCTCCGTGATGAAGGATGGCATCGAGGATACGGGCCGTCACGTCGTGCATGAACTGGAACGGTATCTCGATACGCTGGGCACGATTGCCGCCATTTCGCCGCTGCTGGGACTTCTCGGGACGGTGATTGGCATGGTCAAGGTTTTTATAGCGATCACGACTCATGGTGTCGGTAATCCCGCGGTGCTTGCCGGCGGCATTGCAGAGGCACTGATAACGACCGCTGCCGGCCTGACCGTGGCGATTCCTGCGCTCATCGGCTATCGCTACTACCGCAATCGTGTAGACGGCCTCGTGGTCAACATGGAGAAGGAAGCGATCAAACTCGTTGAAGCACTGCACCGTCGCCAGAACCCGCCGACGATCGTGGCTGATCCTGACGTATCCGACGAAAACGGATCGACCGGCATGCGTCGTAAAGGCAAGAAGAAAAAGTGAGACTCAATCTGCGCGCCAAGGCCGAGCCGGAGGTCAACCTGACCTCGCTGATCGATGTCGTGCTCCTCCTGCTGATCTTTTTCATGGTCTCCACGAGCTTTGTCAAAGAGTCCCAGATTTCAATTGCCCTGCCGGAAACCGATAGTGAAGCGGTGATCGATACGCTGCCGGAGCAACTGGAAATCATGATTACGGAGCAGGGTACCTACCTGGTTAACGGTCGAGAGCTGGTTAACAACCGACCAGAAACCATTCGCAATGCGCTGCAGCGTGTGTCCATCGGCGACACCACGCTGCCACTGACGATCAGTGCCGATGCCAATGCTAGGCACCAGCATGTTGTGACCGCGATGGACGTGGCCGGCCGGCTGGGTTTCACCAAAATCAGTATCGCGACCCTGAACGACCCGAAGGACGAATAAAGAGCCATGTCGGAGCGTCTCGATCCCCGGGCAAAAGTGGTTTACAAGCGTTTGTGGCGTTACGTCTCGCCGCACAAGGGCTTTGGCCTGCTCGCCGTAATCTCAATGATTGCCGCTGCC